>NZ_JBPWOS010000012.1:0-130430 GCF_055550225.1 Ornithinibacillus liuyingii
ACTAATCCACAGCGTTGCTTTTAGTATAAATGACTATACTAAAAAAGCACTAGAGGTAGCGAACCTCTAGTACTTAATATACAAGGCTGGGACAAAACGAAAACAAAGTTAATAAAAAAAGACAATCACTACATTAGCCCCGGAAATATATGGAGACTCCTGTGGGAGGAAAGGCATCGGTGAGACCCCAGGGGAGTGTTAGCTCTGAGTAGGCTCACCAGCCGACCGACGGTAAAGAAGACAATGCGAGGTTCTTTCGAGCAGATGTCGCACTTATACTGTGATAAAGTGTAAAGAAGACACTGCGAGGTTCTTTCGAGCAGATGTCGCCCCTGTACTGGAAGCAACCGGAAGTATATTTCCGGGGCGGGTTTGATGCGCTAACTTTAATGTTCGGTTTATCCTATGTTAGAAATAGTTTTGTCCCAGCCTCTTAGGGTCGTACGTTTTTAGTTGAGAAATAAGGATTTTCTATGCCATCGTTCCTTCAATCAAGCCTTCTTTATGTAATGGACAAGAAGGATAATAATTGGAAATAGTAATCCAATGGTTACAGATAAAACGCTGTAAGAACCATTGATAAATGTATGAGCTTCAAGTGTATTCCGTACTAATAGCATAGAGCCCAAAAATAATAGAAAAGCTAATGGAACGGAAAGGGCTTTATAATGTTTCATTTTAAATAAATGACTGACTCCATTTGCTAAGACATAAAAAGACACACAAAGCTTAATAAAAATGGTAAAGAACCAAATAAATGCAACTAGGATTTCTACTCGTTCAAAAAAATGGAAAATGCTAATCCTTTGTCCTAAGGCATAAATTGGATAGGTATAATGTATGGTTCCTTCCACCCCTAATACGGTGATACATGCAAATGTAATGATAAGAAGAATCAATCCACTTGTAATCCCACCCGCTAATAATGCTTTTCGTGCACTTTTTTGTTGGTTGACAAAACTTGATATACCAATTAAGATGACTAATTCTAAAAAAGTGATAGACAAAATGGGAATGATACCTACTATGGTAGCCGTTCTGTTAAGCTGAAAGATGGGTTGGATATTAGTTATATCTGCATCTTTCATAACGAGTAAGGTCAACAAGATAGCACTAATCATCGTAAAAGGAAAAAAAAGCTCTGCGGTTCTTCCAATAACTTCAATGCCATATTTAATAGCAATTAATGTCGTTATGATGATCATAAATGATATTGCTTCAAATGGTGTACCCATTAGGATTTGTAAGGACACAAAGTCACTGATAGACCATAGATTTGCCGAGGAATTAACAAAAACAAAACCAGTAAATAACAGAATCATAATAGTTCCGAACCATTTCCCTAATAGTGATTCAATGGTAGGAAAGAATGGTTTCCCATCCAATACTTTAATGACTTGATTATAGAGTAGAATAATTATGGAACCTAATATTGTGGAAAGCAACAATGTAATCCAACCATTCTCTTTCCCATAAGTGGTTGCAATACTAGGAATGAAAATAATGGATGCCCCGAGTGTATTCATAATGACCAGTACAGCATATTGTTTGCCATCTAGCTTCTCTGTCAACGTCTATTCCTCCCAGTAGAAAGTTAGGGTTGCTGAAATTTTGCTAACCAATTCTTTAGAGGTTCCGTGATCGGCTTCGTTATGAAATCAGCCACTTCCACAACATAAGGAAGCTTTATACCTAGAAAGTGTAAAGAAAGTAAGATAATCGAAAGACTCATTAAGAAAACGAATACTAGTATTTCTTTTTTCTTCTTTGTCTTCTTTATAAGTCCTTTTATCTCAATGTAGAATAAAAAAGCACCTATAACTGCAAATAAAGAAGCTTTTATCATGTTTAGTCCACTTTCTCTGTGTTTCTTTTAATTGTGTCATAGATAGATTTGGTAACCATACCAGATTTCTTTATATCAACTTGCACTTGTACATTCACTTCCAATTCTTGGAATTGATTACTCCAATCATCCTTTATCTTTTCCCACTCTTTAGGATTAGATCGTTTTATTGCATTACCAAAACCATAAATATCACTTTGAAATTCTTGGGCTTTGGTAACACTCTCTTTAATAATTTCAGCCGTCTTTTGTTCAAGCTTTTTCTGGACTACTTCAATGGACCGTTGATCGGCTAAATCGATAGAACACTCTACATCCCCAATATTTCCTTTAATTTCGATAGTAATATCAATCGATGGTTTACCATTAACGAACGATGCCTTCATGTCGGTATTGGCATCCGTTACCTCTACAGATATCGTACCACCGTTGTCACACGGGACCCAGCCAACCGTATTACTAACATTGTTCGTTATATAGTTGAATCCCTTGCTTTCGTTTTCATTTAACCAACCTTGTAGTTTCTCGCCTCGAAATACACCAATACCATCTAGGTATATCATGGTAGGATTGCCAGATTGTTGTCTAGTTTTCATAGAGCTACCACTTTCAACATCACCTATAATATATAAACCGGTTAATATTGCTTCCTTCCCTTCAGTAGAAATGGATTGTATTAATTCGTCTAAATGAACTGATTTTGTAGGTGCCCAAAAGTTTTCAGAAGACTCGATGTTCGATTTTACCTTGATGGCTGGAATCTCTTCTAGGGGGGTTAAAATACTAATTAACTCTGCACCTTCCAATCCTTGTGCAATAGCAATAGTAAAATCTGTTCTGATTTCATGATCTCGCACTAGAACATCTAATGTTTTTCCTATGCCGTCATAAGCCATTTCTTCACCATATACAAGTAGTTGTAGATGACTTAAGTTAACTTTTCGCGGTAGCACTTGTGTTAAACCTCTAAACCCCTCCATAATTGTAGTACCAACAGTAGAGTAGGTCGTAATGGTAGAACTTTGAGTCATCTGGTCGCCAGCTATTTCCTTAGGGTTTAATACTTGTAATGTTATCTTATATCCCTGTTCATCTTTATCAATTGCCATTGCTGTTGCAAGTGTAATATCTGTTAATTCCTGTGCACTCCAGCAACCAGAAAGTAAGACTAGGATAAAAGAGAAAGTTAACCACTGTTTGATGTTCTTCATCATGTTCCCTCTCTTCAAAAAATTTATGTAAACTACCTGTTTTGAGGAGGTTTTGGCTTCCTTGGCTTTGCACGTGTTATATTTTGTTGATTAACTAATCGAGATCGGAATAGTTGTTTCCATTTCGGAAGTAGTATGATGGCATCCAGTTGATCGGAAGATATATATGGTGCAAATGGTGATAAATATGGGATGCCAAAGGATCTCAAGCTAGTTAAGTGTAACGTCAATAATAATAAGCCGATAAATATACCGAATAACCCAAATGTCGCTGCTAATATCATGAATAGAAATCGTAGCATCCGGACACTAATGGCTAAATTATAATTTGGAAAGACGAAACTACTAATAGCCGTTAAAGAAACCACTATAACCATAGTAGCAGAGACGATCCCTGCATCAACGGCGGCTTGACCGATAACGAGTGCTCCAACGATTGATATTGCAGACCCTACCGTGGAAGGTAATCGAACACCGGCTTCTCTTAATAATTCAAAGGTTAACTCCATGATGAGTGCCTCAATTAAAGCTGGAAAGGGTATCCCTTCCCGTTGTGCAGCTAAGCTAACAAGTAATGTTGTTGGTATCATTTCTTGGTGAAATGTGGTTAAAGCAATATAGACAGATGGTGTAAGTAAAGCAAGAAAAAAAGAAATATACCGTATGATTCGAATTAAACTGGCTATATCACTTCTTTGGTAGTAATCCTCACTTGATTTAAAGAAATCCACAAAAAGCGCCGGGACTAAAAGAACAAAAGGTGTACCATCAACCAGGATTGCAACTCTACCCTCTAATAATCCTGCACATATCGTATCAGGTCTTTCGCTATTTAGAATAGTGGGGAAGGGAGTATACGTTTCATCCTGTATCAGTTCTTCGATATAACCACTTTCAAGAATTGAATCAATGTCGATTTTCTCTAATCTAGCTTTAACCTCTTCGACAATGCCTGGTGTAACAATGCCATGTATATATGCAATCACTACTTTCGTTTTTGTTTTTCTACCATGAGTGGATGATTCAAGCCAAAAATTTGGGTCCTTTATTCGTTTACGTAATAAAGCAGTGTTGACGCTAATGCTTTCTGTAAAGGAATCTTTTGGTCCTCGAACAACCTGCTGAGTTGTTGGAGGCTCTACACTACGCTCACTTCCCCCTTTAGAACCTACTGCAATTCCTTGTTCGAAACCATCAACTAGAAGGATTGTATCTCCAGTAAGTAAATGGTCCAGTAATTGATTAATGGTGTCTATTTCCGTTAGTTCTGCAGATGTGATGGATTTCATAATGTGTTCATATATAGTGGCTGCTTCATTTAGGTCATCAACTATCTCGTCACGATGTAAATGATTAATGATAGGATCTAACAGATAATGTTGAACAGTCTCTTTATCCACTAATTCATCCATGAAAATAATCATCGCTTTTGTTTGATGGGGAAATGTAAGATCTATTTCACGTGTAATGATGTCAGAGCTATTACCCAGTATCGTTAGCACTAGGTTTCTATTTACATATAGATTTTTACTAATACTTTGTGGATATTCCTCTGCATGTTTTTCAATGAATGGAAGGTCTTTTTTCTTTTTAGTATGCCGTCTACGTTTAATCATTGTTTCAAACCTCTATGGTGTATTCTTTACTAACGTTAATCGGTGATAGCCGTAAGATTCATACCATTAGTATGGTCATCAAATTAGGCTTTATGTATTAATTTAACGTAATAGCTTCTGTTTGGATTTATGCAGGGTGGGTATTTTGTTTTATCAAGCAGAAGACCTAGAATGATAGAAATGATGTATTGGAAAAAATAGGGTTTACATAGTAACGAATTTTCTGTATACTAATGGAGTAATAAACATTCAGAATTTTTAAAGGGGGTTGTATAACATGATTAGAGTATATATTGCCTTAACTCAACAAAATAACTTGCTACATACAACCTATAGGGTACGTTAGACTCTTATCTGAACTTTTCTGTCAATTTCTACCATAGGATGTATGAAGCATTCTATGGTTTTTATTATGTCGCAAATATACCCTTATCGGGAGTCAGTATATAAGAACCATTCTCGTTTGAGTGGTTCTTTTTCTTTTGGGAGATAAGTTTTGAGTGTAAGAGATGTAGGGTTTATATGAAAAAGGAGATGAATGCATGGATATCAAAATCGTAAAATATGATGAAAGCTATGCTGCTAGAGTTGCAGAGATGTGGAACCATAGTCGTGATGGATGGGGTGGTGCGAATACCGTAGATACGGAAGAATCGATTTTACTCCGTGAGCGAAATTCAACCAATATCCACACGTTCCTAGCTCTAGAGGGTGATAAGGTTGTTGGTTATTGTGGGTTTAGTGAATATCGTGATGATGAAGGGGCATTGTATATTCCACTTTTAAATGTACGAGATGACTATCACGGTAAAAAGATTGGCAAGCAACTGCTCTTAACTGCTTTGGAGGAAGCAATCCATTTAAAGTGGCCTAGGCTAGATTTGTACACATGGCCAGGGAATACGAAGGCAGTTCCCTTATATAAGAGATGTGGCTTTTTCTGGGAAGAGCGGGATGATACGACACATTTAATGAACTTCATGCCCACGGTATTACATACTGAAGCAGTAGCGGATTTCTTTAAGGATGCTAATTGGTACGATATTAGTACAAGGGAAATTGAAGTGAAGCCAGATGGTAGAGTGGAGAATGAATTCCATTATTATGAGTATGCATGGAAAAAAGAAAATCAAACACTTCGGATGGAGTTTGAGCGAACAGGAAGAGGAATCCGATTAATCGAAACAGATGATTATTATATTGCAGCAACAATACCGGAGCACCAATTAGTATTCGGAAACCATTATCCTATTCAATACACGATTAAAAACAAATCGGCTAAAGCCCTGCAGGTTGAATTAAAAGGTGAAAACGACAAAAATTTTGAGTATTCTATAGAAAAGTCCATTAATGTTACGGACGAGATTGAGGTTATCGAAAACTTTTATATTCATCCCATCGAGGAAGAACAGAATTCTCTTCGAACACATCCATCTGTAAAGACAAAAATTAGAATTAATGGTAAAGAGGCTACCTTTAAGCTAGGTATTTTACCCAAATATCCTGCTCAAGTTACGGCACATTATCAAGAGGATATAGCTTTCTTAGGAAATGAAAACATATTTTATTTAGATATAGTAAATAACTACTCTGAAAAAATTCATTTTGAGGTAACATTTCCAGATTCACCAATTATGGAAATCAAAGCGGAAAAAATACAATTAGAAATGAATCCAAAGGAAAGAAAATCTGTACCTGTACCATTTATCGTAACGGGCTATGGTTTTTATGAAGCGGCATTGCCAATTAAAGCTATTAAAGAGAATGGGGAAATAGTTGAATTTTCAAGATTCATTGGTATTCCGATAAGAGGAATTGGTGCGAAATTCTTTGGTATTGATGAAGAAATGGTTCATTTATACAACGGACAGTACTTTGCAGTATTGAACAAAAAAGATAATACTATTGATATGGGAAGGAAAAAGCAGGAGAGTAGTATTCAAGTAATGACACCGAAGCTAGGGAAGCCTTATTCTGAAGAAATGGCTAAAGCAAAATACAATCAGATACAATTTATGGATGAGAATGGGACTATCGGTGCAAAAATATCCTATGAGATAGCAGCATTTCCTTCTATTACGCTACATCTTATCCTCAAGCTATCCAGCGAGGGACTGGTAGAAAATTATTATGAGGTTGAGAATAAGAGAGAGGTAGAAACTGCGGAGTCTATCTTTGTAAATCAGCCCATCTACTTTGGATTAGAGAAGGCGGTTATTCCTTATCAAGGTGAAATGGTTGAAATGACTGACTCCATTGGTAATTCATATGAGTATTGGAAAGATACACACATCACGGAGAATTGGATATTTGCAAAAGAAGGATCAGATCCTCTTGGCATTTGCTGGGACTCAACTAGTAAAATCCATTTTGATTCTTGGTTCCATTATTTTGAGCATGATCTAGGGAAAATCGGTCCTAGAAGTTCTCTTGTAACGAAACCAGTAGTTTTCTCCCTTGGCGCTTTTCATGATATCGAAAGTTTCCGAGCTTATGCGAATAAAGCTAGCTTTAGTAAAAAGGTAAAGCCAGTTAATCATGTAAGACTATCTTTACAAAACAATAATCCTTTTCTTCAAGGAGGAAAGGGTTATGCAAAAGTGACAGATTACAAATCCAATTACCTTCATGGAGAAATATCACTTTCCCTTCTTAATCAAGATGAATTTGTGGTGGAAAAAATCGATCGCAAAGAGAAGAAGACGGAATGGATTGCTGAATTATCAGCAAATGATATACCATCTATCTCGACTGTGAAGGTAAAAGCTAGTTTAGATGCGACTATTCAAGATCTGGAAACGCTTGTTATTTCACATGGGAAAGGTGAATGTCTACAGGAGATTGAAAATGTATATGGAATGGATAGCTGGAGAGTAAATAATGGCGTAGTGGAAATAAAGGCTACTCCAGAATTTTTCCCTGCACTGCATTCTTTAACTTATAAAGGTCATGAATGGTTAGATTCTTCTTTCCCTAAGCTGCAACCAAATTTATGGTGGAATCCTTGGGCTGGTGGGATTTCTAGTAGGTTAACATCGATTAGGCCTTATTCCCTATCCAAGGAAACAACCAAAGCGGACTTTGCTAAGCTTGTAGACAGTAAGGGGAATGAATGGCAAGGTATCAAGTTATCGACTATCGTGGAACAAAGTAAAGAATTTAAAGGACTTACCATGCATCAATATTTCCTTCTACTTCCAGGTGCACCAATTTTATGCCATGTGTCCGAAATTGAACAAAATACAGGTAAGTTTTTCCATGACAAAGCATGGCAGTCCTTCGCATTTGTTAAACCAGATACAGTGATGGAAAATAATTGGGTAAATCTACAGGATAAGGCTGGAAATTGGATGAAAGTAGTGGCTGGGAAAGATGAAAATGATATAAGTGTTGACCGGAATATGATCATTGGTTGTCACAATAGTAAGGAGCATCTCCAATTCATTTCTAACTTAGAAAATACAATGAGGGAAATGTATATCAATAAACAGGTTATGCTTACTAGCGTATGGGAGAAGTTATATGTTCCTACAGGTTCTACGCATTTTACTACACCAAACTTCTACCTCTTCAACGATTTTATAATTGATGATAAAGCACAGCATGATTTACAGGAGATTAGCTTTCATAAGTAATTCTCTTCATATCCAATTATCATCATATTGTAGTGACATAAATAACCAGAGAACCAAGTATGAGATTCATGTGGTTCTCTGGTTTTTAAAAAATGTAGAAAAAAGCTGAGGCCTGGGATAATTCCTTGCCTCAGCTTTATTGTTAGTTGATCTATTCTTAAAGAATAGTATAAAGCGCAGTATTCGCTAACGTGATTAATGTCATTAGAATGGTGTTCAAGAATGCAGCTACATAGACATTTCCAGTTTTTCTATAAAGAAAACGATTAAAGATAGCTGCTACAGCTAAAACAGGTACAAGTCCAATCACAATAATGGATGATAATGCTTGTTCAGGGTACCCTGCTGTTCCAGTAGTAAATAGGACACCGTATTGATAGATTAAGTAAAGAATTAATCCCCCAACATAATGTAGGATGGAAATAATATAACCCTTTATTCCTTCATAACGTTCACCAGTAGTATTTATATTTACTGAAATTCCACTAATGAAATAGTAGATAAAGAATAATGGTGCATATTTTAATAACGCTATAACATGTTGCATTTCAAAAGTTTTTACTGCTAATGTCCATAATCGGAAGTCCGTTTTGAACATGGCATCAATGGCAAACAAAATAGCATAACCAATTACGACAGCTATAATAGCAGTTAATAAGGATGCGATAACGGATTTGATATTCGCTTTTATACCATAGTTGGCAATAGTCGCCCCCTCTGGCTTTTTGGCAATATAATGATAGCCAACCATAATCATTAACATGACAATGGCTACGTTAATAGCCCAATAGAGTACCGGATTGGTAGTTGGTGCTCCAAATAACTGTGTTGTCGCAATAAAGGTTTCTTGATTTTTTAAATAGAAATATTGAACGACACTTAAAATTAACATAATAAACGAAACAGATTGTATCGATTTATTAGATTTCTTCGCTATGGAATAAATTAAGAATATAACGGATGCTACTACTATTACTAAACTAATTTGTCTTAGTAATCTCATTCCATAGAATGCTTCGTTTGCACTTGAACCATAAAGGGCAGAGAAGAATAATGCAGGGAATAATCCTCCAACCAATAATAAAATAAAGCGAGCTAATTTAGAACCAGTTGTTTTAGGCTCTGGTAATGGTTCTGGTTTTTTCGTATAGATATTCTTAAAGAATGGTAGCTTCGAGATTAATAGGATAATTGGAATAAAGAGTAGGAAAAATCCGATTAAAGCAATAAACTCGAAGTACTCTTTGTAAATCCAAGTTTGACCGGTTTTGTCAACAGAAACTAGATTACTATAATCAGCAAATGCTGTACTGTAAAAATCGATGGCATATGCTGTAGATGTTTTGGAAAAATGATTCCATGGATGGGTTTCATTCGGTTGGTAGATTACTCGTACACCACTATCCACTTCGTATAGCTTACCAACTTCTGGGTTTTCGGGATTTCCTAAGAAGCCTTGTCCCTCTTCTGTACCGATATAATTCTTTTGAACTACTGTTTTACCAGTCGCTCTTGCACCTTCATCAAAGAAGAATTCATCATAATTTCCGGCAATCTTACCAGAATATCTAGGACCATACGCGTTATTAATATCTTCTTGTGTATAGCCTAGTGATAATAGCCACTGGTAGTCCGATCCCATGGTTAAGGAACTATGAATCTTTCTTATTCCACTTTCTTGGAAATCGAGTTCGTCAAGTACAACTGCGTTAGTAGAAGAGAAGCCACCCATGGAATGGCCAGATACAGCGATTACACCATTACCAGCTTCATCTTTTAATACATAGTCTTGTTCATACATATACTGAACTGCATCATAAATAGAATATGGCCAGAATGAGAAAAATGGTACTGGCTTTTCCATAGTACCTGTTGAGTGTCCATGGTCATATTGGTCTAATGCTAAAACGACATATCCACGTTTCGACATTTCAATAGCCTGTGCATCTTGCATTTCGGCAGAATTCAAATATCCATGTGTAGCAATTAAGGTAGGTCGTGGTTCTTTATTCGCACCTTCAGGTATGTAAAGGAGTCCGGAAAGCTCTCCTCTAGGTGTATCAAAATAGATACGAGAAACATCAACCTTCCCATTTGAACTGTTAAATTGATAAGCAGCTATACTACCTATCGAAATGAAAAGTAACGAAATAATGACCCATACAACTGGATGTTTAAACTTTCTCAAATTATTTACCCCCGATAAAAAAATTTTAGGATATTGTTCTTTGGTTATGTAGCACAATTTATCTACTTATACATCACCCCTTGCTAATCTTTTTTAAAGAAAAACAAAAAGAGACTCACTTAACCCTCTTTGAATAAAATACAAAGAAAAAAAGTGAGTCTCGTGTTCTCTTCACAAATGTATTAACTTAATAGCTAGTATAGTATGAAGTGAAAACGTTGTCAACAGTATTTTAATTGGTAAATATCTTTAGTTTAAGTAGAGTTAAATCATGATACGTAAAATTGATTGTTTTCAAATCGTATAGACCGTGTTATAATAAAATTAAGTTAATATCACGGTAGAGAATAAGAGACCACAAAACGTGTCGAAAATAAGTTCGACAGTGTTGTTGTGGTCTCTTTTTGTATATAGATGTAAATAGATACCTTGATATTACAAAAGCTAATCGGAAAAGGAGAATAAGATATGAATTTCTCAAATAAAAATCGTAATCAAATCATCGATACCATGAAAAAAGAAACCTTTGATGTCCTTGTTATTGGCGGTGGAATAACAGGTGCCGGGATTGCATTAGATGGTACTACTCGCGGAATGAAAATGGCAGTAGTGGAAATGCAGGATTTTGCCGCTGGTACATCAAGCCGTTCTACGAAGCTAGTCCATGGTGGTCTTCGCTATTTAAAACAATTTCATGTAAAGCAAGTGGCAGAGGTAGGGAAAGAACGTGCCATTGTTTATGAAAATGGACCACATGTCACAACTCCAGAATGGATGCTACTACCGTTTCATAAAGGTGGTACGTTCGGTAAATTTATGACTTCTATTGGTCTAAGAATGTATGATTTCTTGGCAGGGGTAAAGAAAAATGAAAGACGATACATGTTAACAGCAGAACAAACCATCGAGAAGGCGCCTCTTGTGAAAAAGCAAGATTTACTTGGTGGTGGAATATATGTAGAATATAGAACAGACGATGCAAGATTGACAATGGAAGTAATGAAGGCTGCCGTGGAAAAAGGTGCAACAGCATTGAATTATTCTAAAGTAGTCAACTTGATTTATGAACATGGTAAAGTAGTTGGAGCAATTGTAGAAGATCAATTAACGAAAGAACAATATGAAATTCGAGCTACGAAGGTTGTGAATGCTACAGGTCCTTGGGTAGACACGATTCGTGAAAAAGATAACTCTAAAAAAGGGAAAGTACTAAGATTAACTAAAGGTGTTCATATAGTTATTGATCAATCTAAATTCCCATTAAAGCAGGCGGTATACTTTGATACGCCAGATGGTCGTATGGTATTTGCGATACCTCGTGACGGAAAAGCTTATGTCGGCACAACGGATACTTTTTATGAAAATGATCCGGTTAGTCCGAAGATGACCACAGAAGATCGTGATTATCTATTAGAAGCAATTCACTATATGTTCCCAGATGTATCGATATCAAAAGACGATGTGGAATCAAACTGGGCTGGTGTGCGTCCGTTAATTTGGGAGGAAGGAAAAGATCCTTCAGAGATTTCTCGAAAAGATGAAATTTGGGAATCTAAGTCTGGATTATTAACAATTGCTGGTGGAAAATTAACTGGTTATCGTAAAATGGCAGAAAGCATAGTAGACATACTAGCTTCTAAATTTAAAGCAGAGCAGCAAAAACTATTCTCAGCTTGTGAAACACGGAAGATTCCTATTTCAGGTGGAAATGTAGGGGGCTCTGCTAATTTCAATCAATTCGTAGAAAGTCAAATTTCAGTAGGTATGGATGCTGGTTTAACAGAGGAAGATGCAAGACATTTAGCTAAAATGTATGGCTCAAATGTACCAATTCTATTCGACATTTTGAAGGAAAAGGAAGATGTCGCGGCTAAATATCATCTTCCATTATCATTATTTGCTAAGCTACAATATGCATTAGATCATGAAATGGCAGTGACACCTGTGGACTTTTTCAACCGTAGAACAGGAGCGATTTTATTCGACATTGAAACGGTAAGAGAATATAAAGAGAATGTAATAAACTATATGCAACATTATTTGGATTGGAATAGTAGCATGGTTGAAATCTATAAGAATGAGCTGGAAAGTGCTTTAGATGACGCTGCCTTCAAAAATGCTTAATTAAGTGGAGAAAGGATCAAAAACAGATAGTATTTTTCTGTTTTTGATCCTTTATTTGAAGCACTCTGCACTTAACTAATTTCAATTTTTAATTTTAGATAATAATATTCCCACCATCATGAATATTAATGTTCCGATTAGGAACTTTTTAAATAGAAATAAAAGGAATGTCTTCTAATAAAGTTCTCTCGTCTTGGGAATACTAATTGGTTATGGTAAAATTGTGAAAGCGTTGTAAAGTTGCTTGCTTCTAATCTACAGAACAAAATAGCAACTTGATAAGGGGTGAGAAAATGAATTTTAAGGGGCAGCCTATCATACCTGTAATTGGAGAAATGAAAGACGTTGATAAATTAGCAAAATATAGCTATTCGTATTTTGCTATACTTAATGCGCATATATCAAGATTGAAACCGGTTTTTCAATTTGCTAAACAGCATGAGAAACTTTTATTACTTGATATTGATTTAGTACAGGGATTAAAGGCAGATGAATATGCTACAGAATATATTTGTCAGGAGTTCAATCCCTATGGAATTATCTCGACAAAGCCAAATGTTATTATGAAGGCAAAACAAAAAGGGGTACAGACTTTTCAACGAATATTTTTGTTGGACTCGAAGTCGATTGAAAGAAGTAGTAAATTAATTGAACGGACTGACCCAGACTACATTGAATTACTTCCCGGTGTTGTCCCTAAGATCATACGTCAATTTAATCAACAGACCAATAAAGAAATAATCGCTAGTGGATTTATAGAAACCATTGAAGAGGTACAACAGGCAATAGATGCTGGTGCAACAACTATTACGACTTCAAGTAAAGAGCTTTGGGATTATTTTAATCCAAATCCCAATTAGTGTTTTCATGTTGCAATTAGAGAGAGATAGGAATAAAGAGAGGATTTCGAAATGGATACATATATATTAGCAATTGATCAAGGTACGACAAGTTCACGTGCCATTATTTTTAATAAACAAGGCGAAATTGTACATATAGCCCAAAAGGAGTTCAATCAATATTTTCCAAAGCAGGGCTGGGTAGAGCATGATGCGAATGAAATATGGGCATCAGTGCTATCTGTCATCGCTACATCGCTAGTAGAATCGAATATCAAACCAGAACAAATCGCTGGAATTGGCATTACGAACCAGCGCGAAACAACAGTAGTCTGGGATAAAAATACTGGAACTCCGGTATATCATGCTATCGTATGGCAATCACGTCAAACAGAAGCAATCTGTCAGGAATTAAAAGACAATGGCTATGAGAATCTAATTAGAGAAAAAACGGGCCTACTAGTGGATCCATACTTCTCTGGAACAAAGGTAAAATGGATCCTAGATCATGTTGAAGGAACGAGGGAAAGAGCAGAAAAGGGTGAGCTTTTATTTGGAACAATCGACACATGGCTAATCTGGAAATTTACTGGTGGAAAAGTTCATGTAACAGATTATTCTAATGCCTCTCGTACGATGATGTTTAATATTCATGAATTAAAATGGGATGAAGAGTTATTAGATATGTTAACTATTCCACAATCCATGCTACCAGAAGTTCGTTCCTCATCCGAGGTTTATGGAACGACAGACAATTATCATTTATTTGGGCAAAATGTTCCAATTGCAGGTGTGGCAGGTGACCAGCAGGCAGCTTTATTTGGTCAGGCATGCTTTCAAGAAGGAATGGTTAAAAATACATATGGTACCGGTTGCTTCATGTTAATGAATACTGGTGAGCGTGCGGTTCAATCTAAGCATGGATTATTAACGACGATAGCTTGGGGGATTGACGGTAAGGTAGAATATGCTTTAGAGGGAAGTATCTTTGTTGCAGGTTCAGCTATTCAATGGTTACGGGATGGAATGCGTATGTTTCAAAATGCTGCTGACAGTGAAACATATGCTAAACGGGTTTCCTCAACAGAAGGAGTTTATGTAGTGCCTGCATTTGTAGGATTAGGTACGCCTTATTGGGATAGTGATGCACGTGGTGCGGTATTTGGCTTGACTCGTGGAACAACAAAAGAGCATTTTATTCGGGCTACACTAGAGTCACTAGCATATCAAACGAAAGATGTATTGACCTCTATGCTTAAAGATTCTGGAATATCCTTACAATCATTACGAGTAGATGGTGGTAGTGTTAAGAATGATTTCCTAATGCAATTCCAAAGTGATATTTTAAATGTTCCTGTTGAACGACCTTTTATAAAGGAGACAACAGCATTAGGGGCAGCATATTTAGCTGGTTTAGCGGTAGGGTTCTGGGAAAGTAAAGAAGAAATTGCATCCCAATGGAATTATGATGTCGTATTCGAACCGCAAATGGAAGAATCGAAAAGAGAGAACCTTTATAAAGGATGGAAAAAGGCAGTACATGCAACGATGAATTATAAATAACGTTCATTATGGAAATAAGATTTATTTGTTCGAAAAAAATATATATCTGAACTCACATTGGCAATTCGTCTCGTATGAATTACCGTGTGAGTTTTTTTATGTGAAAACGAGAAAAAAGATTTGCGAAAATTCATAAACATGATATCATAGTGATATAAGAACGATATTTATTAAAAAGGTGGGATTGGTTATGAGTGGGATTAAAGAGAAAAATGCATGGGTAATGAATGGTTATCTTGGGATTCTTGTCATTGCAGGGTTAATTGCCGGAACGGTATTTAGCTTTGTAGAGGAGCAATTTATCCTTGGTGGGATTTTGATTGTGTTAGCTATTGTGCTAGGATCTGGTATAACTATGATTCAACCTAATCAATCTGTTGTTGTTATTTTTCTTGGTAGATATATGGGGACAATTCGACGGGAAGGGATTGTACTGACGATTCCATTTACTGTACGAAAAACTATCTCGCTTCGTGTACGAAATTTTAATAGCAATAGATTAAAGGTAAATGATGTTAATGGGAATCCAATCGAAATCGCAGCAGTAATTGTATTTAAAGTTATTGATGCAGCAAAAGCTGTTTTCGATGTAGACCGTTATGAACAATTTGTTGAAATCCAAAGTGAAACAGCTATCCGTGCTGTAGCAACAAAGTATCCATATGACAATTTTGAGGTTGATGAATTAACTTTAAGGGGAAATGCAGAAGAAGTTTCCTCGGAGTTAACGGAAGAATTACAAGATAGATTACGTGTGGCAGGTGTTGAGGTTATTGAGGCAAGGTTAACCCATTTAGCATACTCTACCGAAATTGCCCAAGCGATGCTACAAAGACAACAAGCGAGTGCCATTATTTCTGCTCGTAAACAAATTGTCGATGGTGCAGTGGGTATGGTACAGGATGCGATTGAACGACTTGAAAAAGAAGGTATTGTAGATTTAGATGATGAGCGTAGAGTTGCTATGATCAATAATCTTCTTGTTTCTATTGTATCAGACCACGGCACGCAGCCAGTCATTAATACAGGTTCACTATACCAATAGAGAAGTGATAAGATGACGAAAAAAAAGAATTTCCCATTACGCATTGATCCGAAACTGTACCAAGCCCTTGAATCTTGGGCTAATGACGAATTTCGCAGTGTCAATAGTCATATAGAGTTTTTGCTTAGAGAGGCTATGAAAAAGGCAGGAAGACTACCGAAGAAGCAGGAAGATAGTGAAGGGGAATAAGATTGAGAAGGAGCTTTTAAATTAAGGCTCCTTTTCTTATATAGAAAGCCATGTAGAACGCCACAGTGTTTTGAACTTTGGTGTTTAGGTGAGGTGCGTGAAATTCTGTAAAAGTTAACATTTTCGCGCGAGTTTCATTAAAAAACGCGCGACGTTTAGTATAAATCGCGCGACAGATAAAGTCTCGCGCGATTTTTGGGGAAGGCCGCGCGAAATTCATGGGAGCCCGCGCGAAAATAGGAATCCTCGCGCGATTTTTGAGGTAGTTCGCTCGAAAATTAAGGACCCTCGCGCGAAACCAGGAATTCCGCGTGAAACTAGGAACAGAGAAGGTTCGTCAGTGCCCTTAAAGTGCGTTCAGCACTGAAGTTAATCTAAGGGTAGGGGTGAAAAGAATATTAGTTAATCGAACGAAGAAATCAAGGAGGGGAGTAATGTCTTTCTGTAGTAACTCCCCTCCTTGTTGCTGCATTCTTTCATTGAATATATGGAGTTCATAAAGAGAACTTGAGACTTTTCACATGGGGATTCTACATATCTTCATTATCCTTATCTTGATATTTACTGCTAGTTAATACTTGGGATAAGTTAGTTAACGCTGGATCTTTTTCCTGATTACTATAACTTTTCGTGTTTTTGTTGCTCTGTTTCTTATTTTGTTGCTTTTCCATCTATATCAACCCTCCTTATCTTTATCTTTACCTAGAAATATGGAGCTATGTTTTTGTAACTGTGAAAAAAACTATGCAAAACGAAACGTATATGTCATAATAATAAAAATACTTTTAACGGTGATGAAGAGGAAAGTAAATCAATTGTGTTTTCTCCCCAGAGAGCTTCGGTAGCTGAAAAGAAGCAGAAAATAGTTGATTGAAAATGGCCTTGGGGCTTCAGAGTCGACTTTTCATATTTGAAAATAGGCCCCTGACGAGATTTGGCACTCGTTACAAATGTCAGAGTATAAGTGTGTATCTACACTCCGTACTTACTGAGGCTAATAATGTGAATTATTAGTGAATTAAGGTGGTAACACGAGCTAACCCTCGTCCTTAGACATTGTCTAGGGACGAGGGTTTTTTATTTTTTTTATGAGGAGGAAAAAGGATGAGTATTTTTATTGGTGGCGCTTGGCCATATGCGAATGGTTCCTTGCATATTGGCCATCTTTCTAGCTTATTACCGGGAGATGTATTAGCACGGTATTATCGTTTAAAAGGAGAGGAGGTTTTATATGTTTCTGGAAGTGATTGCAATGGTACGCCAATAGCAATTAAAGCGAAACAACAAGGGGTAAAGCCAAAAGAGATTGCAGAAAAGTATCATAAAGAGTTTAAAGAGAGCTTTGATCAGTTAGGATTTTCGTATGATTGTTATACCCGAATGGACACGGGATTACATCATGAAGTGGTGCAAAAGGTTTTTCTACAACTGCTGGAAAAGGGTTGGCTTTATAAAAAGAAGGAGGAACAATGCTTCTGTGAAACATGTGAACAGTTCTTACCAGATCGATTTGTTGAGGGTACTTGTCCCCATTGTAATGCGGAGACTAGTGGAGATCAATGTGATTATTGCTCTAATTTATTGAACCCAATTGAGTTTAGAAATAAAGCTTGTAAGACATGTGACGATGAACCAATTATAAAATCAACAGAACATTTTTATTATAAATTAAGCTCATTACAAAAAGAGCTGGAACAATATATATCGGAAGCTAAGATAAATAAAACATGGAGAGAGAATGCGGTTCATTTATCAGGGCGTTATGTTAAAGAAGGATTGGTAGATCGAGCAGTTTCCAGAGACCTTCCAAACGGTGTACCGGTTCCAGTGGAGGGCTATGAAGAGAAGAAAATTTATGTCTGGATTGAGGCGGTAACAGGTTATTATTCAGCAAGTAAGCAGTGGGCTTTGGAAAACAAAAGAGACGAAGCGGAGTTTTGGAATGAAAACACGATTGCTTATTATGTTCATGGCAAAGATAATGTTCCATTTCATTCGATTATTTGGCCAGCCATACTAAAGAGTATTAATAAAAATCCACTTCCTACCTATAATAGTGTCTAATGAATTTGTAACGATTGAGCAAAAGAAGCTATCGACTAGCAGAAACTGGGCTATATGGGTACCAGATTTGTTAAAACGATATCATCCCGACTCTATTCGATACTTTTTAATTGCGAATGCTCCTGAAAGCAGGGATGCTGATTTTTCGTGGAGGGGAATTTATATACAGTCATAATAGCGAATTACTCGGTGCTTATGGGAACTTTGTAAATCGGACCTTAAAGTTTGTTGAAAAGTCATTTGATGGTGTAACACCAAATGGTCATGTGGATAATGCAGTAAAAGGAAAAATAGGTAAGCTTTATCAGGAAGTTGGAACGTTGATTGAGCAGGCACAATTTAAGCTAGCGATAGAAGCGGTATTTCATTGTATTCGCTTTGCTAATAAATACTTTGATAAACAAAAACCGTGGATTCAAGTGAAAGAAAATAGGAGAGCATGTGAAGATTCTCTCGCAACCTGTGTCTATATGATTGTTAATTTTGCTCAAGTGTTGTTTCCGTTTCTACCTTTTTCAAGTGAGGCTATACAAAGAATGTTAGGATTTAAGGGGGAAAAGTGGGGTGAAATACCGTATACAACGTTTACTCTAAGGAAGATATACCCGTTATTTGAACGAATAGATGTGGAGCGAATTGAGGAAGAGGTTACTAGATTGAAGGAAAGCTCTGAAACTGCATAAGCTATTAGGGGTACGTATTGAACAAGGAGTAAATCCTATAAAACTCACGCAATATACAATCATTTTCGCGCGAGTTTCATTAAGAAACGCGCGACGTTTAGCATTAATCGCGCGACAGATAAAGTCTCGCGCGATTTTTGAGAAAGGCGGCGCGAAAATCATGGGAGTCCGCGCGAAATTAAGAATCCTCGCGCGATTTTTGAGGTAGTTCGCGCGAAAATTAAGGACCCCCGCGCGAAACCAGGACCCCCGAACGAACCCCAAGACCCCCCACGATCCAGTCACCCCCGCGCAACACACCCCGGACAACATGTTAATAAACTTTCGAATACACGTAAATCACACTATAGCAACTATACTTTACTTAGATAATCGTAATAGATTAATATGGTAATATGTTGTGTAAGCAAGGAGTAGACAAAAAGATGCAAACCATTAAAGTGCGTGATATTACCATTGGTGAAGGATTACCGAAAATAATCGTACCAATTGTAGGTAGTTCTGAGCAGGAACTAATGTCTGAGATAGAAAAAGTCATGGCCATGGAGCCGGATATAATCGAGTGGAGAGCGGATACTTTTGAATTTGTAGAAGACTTACATTCGGTAATGAAAGCTCTTGGGAAAATAAGCGAATTAGTAAAGAATGTGCCTTTGCTATTCACGTTTCGAACCATTCATGAGGGCGGTAATAAGGAAATACCATTAGAATATTATGAACAGCTAATGGTAAAAGTGATTCAATCAAGAGTGGCTGATATGGTAGATGTCGAACTGTTCTTGGATGATATGATGGTAAAAAGACTAGTTTCCTCTGCAAAAGAAAATCAGGTGTATGTTGTATTGTCTAATCATGATTTTCAAAAAACGCCTAAGAAGGAAGAAATTATCTCTCGTCTGATAGATATGCAAAATCTTGGGGCAGATATTCCGAAAATAGCGGTAATGCCGAAAAACAAGGAAGATGTTATTACCCTATTAGAGGTTACAAATATAATGAAGGAAAAATATGCCGATCGCCCATTCATTACCATCTCAATGGGAGGAGATGGATTAATAAGTAGGTTATCTTGTCACGTATTTGGTTCTGTAGCGACATTCGCTTCCGGTGTATCTGAGTCAGCACCAGGTCAAATACCGGTTTCAGAATTAAAAAAAGTATTAGCTATTATTCATAAATATAGTTAGCATAATTTTTCAACTAAACGACGGCTAACCAGACTGCACTCATAAGGTAAATTCATATTGATTTAGCAAATTAATGTAAAGTAGTAACACTTTTCCTTATGGAAGAGTGTTTTTTTATCGTGATAAGAATGTATAAGCAGAGATGTCTAGTTCCGGGAGCCTGAGACTAGTAGACTTCCCTCAACTCTGTACGATAAGTCAACATCACCTCCCTACGGTCGTTGTATTTCCTTTATCTGCTACGGCTTAGTCAGTCTGTACGGCTCAAAGCGGACGCACTAAGCTTTTAAACAGGGGCATGCTATAATTTTTTACAGATATGTTGCAACTTAATTTAAACTAGTAGCATCTAAGTATCAGAAAGGGGGAGCCAGCTTGCATCTTGTTGACCGGTTAAAAGATAAACAGGAAAGTGCACTTATAGAATTAATGAACCAGTATGGCGACTATTTAGTACGAACAGCCTATCTACTTTTAAAGGACCATCAAACAGCAGAGGAAGCCGTTCAGGATACATTTGTCATTGCCTATGAGAAGATTAGGCAGCTAGAAGACCCTGCGAAATTAAAAAGCTGGCTCACCGCTATTGTGATGAATTGTTGCCGAACTCGGATGCGTCGATGGAGCTGGAAAAATATTATACTAGCTTTCGAGAGTGACGAAATTCATGAAGATGAGACCACGCTTTCCCCAGAGGAAGAATTAATGGAGTGGATATGGAATGCTAATTTAAGCGAAGCAATACATGAGCTTGATTATAAATACCGAGAAGTGATTACATTGTTTTACTTTAATGAAATGAAAATTAGCGAAATTGCTGAGTATACAAAGGAAAAGGAAAATACAATCAAATCGAGGCTTAAGCGAGCACGGTTAAAATTGAAGGATATTTTGGTGAAGGGAGAGGAATTTCTTGAAGAAAACGAAAGCGCAATTAAAAGGCCAACTCGATAAGGAAATGGAACATATTCAGTTTACTAACCATCAACAAGTACTGAATCATGTTTATCCGACTACTTGGAAACAGAAGCTCCTTAAGCTTTGGAATAAAGAGATTTATATACCTCTCGTACCGATAAGTGTAGTGCTTGTCCTGTTTATGGTAGTGATGGGATATCCAGCAATAAAATCAATAGAGCAGCGACCAGACGAAGGAGCTTCCGATTCGATTAAACACGTCGACGGTTCGGGGTATTTTTATTGGGAATCTAATCAGAGGGGCGGTGAAAAGAGGTGAAGATTAGGGTCAAGGTGAAGCACTTAGTTATAGCTGCCGTAAGTATACTAACTTTCATTCCATTATTGATGACTTTCATTATCCCGAATCTGGAGTTATATCTGGCTGAAAAGAAAATAATTTCAGGTAAGGTTGAGGATAAACAAGAAATTCTTGAGCTTTTATCTACTACATCGATTAATAAAAAATGGGAGATTATTCAACAATATATGATAGAAGATGGTTATACCGGTAAGTTTGATATCTATATTAGTCCATCTATGACATCATGGGAAGATCTTGAAGCGAGAGTTATGGATTTTAGTTGGGAGGAAAAGCTTCCGTTCATAATAGATTTTGTGGAGAATGGGCCGTTAAATGAGAATTTAGTGACCGCTGCGAAGACGTTAGCTTTTTATTATGAACGTATTGGAGAAGTAGAAAAGGCTAAAAGTACGTTATATCAAGTATCTACTAGGTTAGCATCGAATAACTATTCCTATGAGCGGGAAGAGCTTCTTATAGAACGTATACGAATAGCTAAGAATCATGGCCAATGGGAAGAAGTGAATCAATATAGCCAAGAGATGGAGGAAAACTCCAAAACACTTCAAATAGATAGCATCGCACAGCTAGCTCAATTGAAAGCGGAAATGCTTCTTCAACAAGGGGACAGTGAAGAAGCGTATCAAGAGGTTACAAAAGCGATAAAGCAATATGAAGAAGATTATAAAATTGAACGAGAAAAATGGTCAGACAGTGATGATGAGACAACTATCGAATACAATCATTATTATCAACGATTGAAATCATTGGAGCAAACTTTGAGTGTTCTAAAAGCACGAGGCGGTGTTGGGAAAGTAGTTAAGATTTCCGGGAGGGTAGTAAAAAGTGATGGTACCCCGTTAAAAAATATTGGCGTTTTCTTAAAAGAAGAAAGTGATAAAAATCATACTATTAGACCAGATGAAAAATATCAAACCCTTACAGATAACGATGGATATTATGAGTTTAAAGGAGTCATACCGAATAATTATCAATTAGCCATTGGTATTCATTATGATCAAATTAGTGGATGGACTTGGGTGACAGATATGTATGATACGGTGGCAATCGATGGGAGCAAGGATGATGTTACCTATGATATAACCTTACAGAAACTTATTGCTATTAAAACGCCAGTTAACGAGGAAGAATTAGTGGATAATACAGTACACTTTGAATGGGAAGAAGTAGAAGGTGCTTCCTACTATGAGTTAGGATTTGGTTATGAAATAGATGGTGGCTGGATTGGGACGGGTTCCATTTCGAATATTAAAGAATCTCAAGCAGATATTCCAGTAGAGGATATTTATAATTTACAGGGCGGGGTAGCTTTTGGAGATACTGATATAGTAAGCCCTAAATCATTATTAGCATACACACACCCAGAAAATCGTTATTATTGGAAGGTGGCTGCCTATGATGAAAACGGCAAAATAATTACTAAAAGTGATGGCGCTCTGTTAGATGATCAATCATATGGTAATCTACCTTTCTTTTATTTAAAACAACGAGAACTAACGACAACAGATCAATTATTAATAGATGGAAAAATACAAGAAGCTCTAAACGAATACAAGGAAAACTATAAACAAAATCCGGATGATTTGCATAGTTTACGAATGATTATTCGGTTAATCGGGATAGAAGAAGACCATATACATGATAGAGATGAATTGGCAATTTCCTATATGGAAGATTTAGCGATGAAAGCACCAAGCCCCTTTAACATTCATGAAGTATTTCTGTATTATTTCAATCAGCGAGATTGGGAATTATTTCATAAGTGGTTTGAATTATATAGGAAGCAAGTTGATATTCTTGATGAATACGATCAATCCCTATATGCTACTGTTTTAATGATGAAAGGACAACATCGTGAGGCAAGTAGCCAGTTTGCAGAAGCAATGGCTAAACAAGGGGATAATCGATATGTAGGGTATTGGTTAGCTAATGAATTATACTTAAATGATGATTTCAATCATGCATTAGAAATTGCTATAGAGTATCCACCATACGGATACGGGGAAATAGTCCCCAACTGGGTACAGCTTGTTAGCAAAATGGCAGAAGAAAGTAAGCAGAGTAAGGCATATCATCAAGAAATGAGAGAAATCTTAACATTATATTTTGCTAATCAGGAAGAAGAATTGACGAAATGGCGGAGCGAGACGGAATTTACTAATCTAAAAAATTTTATTAACGCGCTAGATGATGTAAATTAAACAGGTGGAGACTGGGACATAACGAAAAGAATTAAATGACAAACCGAATGATACATGATACTAGCTCCGGAAATATACGTAGACGAAAGCGGGGAGGCTAAGGCAGCCGCCCGGCGGTAAAGAAGACACTGCGAGGTTTTTTCGAGCAGATGTCGCACTTATGCTGTGATAAAGTACAAGGTAGACACTGCGAAGGTTTTATCGAGCAGATGTCGCCCCTGTGCTGGAAGCAACCGCAAGTATATTTCCGGAGCGTGGTCTTTGCTCATCATTCGGTTTTTCCTTTAAGATAAATTCTTTTGTCCCAGCCTCTACTTTTTTATAAAACAGATAAAAACAGAAATAACATGAATAATAATGAAAAAGTATTGACGAAACAGAACAACAAAGCATAGTATGAAAGTAACGTATTCGAGAAAGAATGGTGAGGAGTAATCTAGATGTTAGCAGAGGAGCGTAGGCAAATAATACTTGAAATTCTACAAAAAGATGGTAGAGTAATTGCTAAAGAACTTGCGGATTTGTTCCAGATTTCCGTGGATTCAGTAAGAAGAGACCTTTCCATGATGGAAAATCAAGGATTATTACAAAAAACCTATGGTGGAGCTATAGCATTAAAACCACTTCAAAAGGTAAGAACATTACCATCCTCTGAAACGAAAAGATACGGTATACCAGAACCTCATCAAGATGCTATTTCCAAGCTTGCATCCTCCTACATTCAGGAGCATGATACTGTATTTATTGGTGGAGCGGGAATCCAATATGGGATGTTGAAGCACCTTCCTGTAGACATTCCGTTTACATTAGTGACGAACTCCATGAAAATTGCTGAATCAGTACGTAAACAAAAAAATATTACCGCTTACTTAATTGGAGGCAAATTACGAGCAGAATCAGCAGGCAGTATGATTGATATACTTGCTATCGAAATGATGAGTAAATTCTCGTTAGATATAGGATTTATGACAGGTGGCGGTATAACTGCGAGTGGAATTAGCACTGCCACACCTGAAGGAGCGGCATTTGCTCGTAAAGTTGCAGAGGTATCAAGAAAAAATATATGTTTAGCCCCAAATGAAAAAGTCGGACAAAATATGTTTATTACTTCTGTCCCCATAGATAAAATTGATTTAATTATTACAGACGAAGCAGCATCAGAAAAAGTAATTCAAGAGATTGAGAAAACAAATGCGGAAATTATTATTGTCAATACGACTTCCACTAAGGAGTGATACTAGTTGCAAGCAATTCGTGTAGACTATTCACCTACTATAAACGGTGTTGTTCAAATTCCAGGATCTAAAAACAGTTCACTAGCTTTGTTAGCGGCAGCTTGTCTTTCGGATGAAACGATTATACTCGAAGGAATACCTAATATAGCTGATTTTCGAGTGATTCGAGAAATGGGAGAAGAAGTTGGCCTTAAAATAAAACGAGAAATTACAGGGGATATATCGATTGATCCTAGGTTTATATCGGCAACGGATTTCAATCCGAAGAAGTCATCCTCTTTCAGAACAGCTTATTATTTCGTAGGAGCATTATTGGCTAAGTATGGAAAAGTGTCCGTTGGTTATCCTGGCGGCGATGATTTTGTTAGTCGCCCAATTGATCAGCATATAAAGGCACTAGAAATGCTAGGAGCAACCTTTACCTATTACCAAGATTATTATGTAGTGGAAGCAAAAGAATTACGTGGTGCAACAATTTATTTCGATACGATTACATCTGGAGCTACAATAAATGCTATGTTAACAGCAGTGAGAGCGAAGGGGGAGACCGTATTACTGAATGCAGCAAGGGATCCAGAAGTTATTGACACGGCTATTTTTCTTAATAAACTTGGAGCTAATATTAGTGGTGCTGGAACCGACACGATTCGCATAACTGGGGTAAATCACTTAAAGGGTGGTATCCATCGGGTGATTCCAGATCGATTAATTGCCGGCTCATTTTTAATCGGTGCAGGAGTAGCAGGAGGAAGTGTGACGGTTACTAATGTTATCCCGGAGCATTTAGGATCATGCCTAACGAAGCTACAAGAAATTGGAATAGAGATAGAAGTAAAGGAAAACGCAATAACAGCTCATTCAACGGGTAAATTACGTGCCTCTCGAATTCGGACTGGAATGTATCCAGGCTTTCCGACAGACTTACAACAACCAATGACGACTTTATTAACCCAGGCAACTGGTAAAAGTATTATTGCGGAAAAAATCTACCCAAATCGTTTTAAACATGTTGGGCAATTACGAAAAATGGGAGCAGACATCAGAGTGCGCTCAGGTGTTGCTTTTGTAAAAGGAAAAAGTAATTTGAAAGGTGCGATAGTCACGACTTCGGACATTCGAGCTGGAATCTCGTTAATTCTTGCTGGAATGGTAGCGGAAGGGACTACTTTTATCACTGGAGTGGATCATATTGAACGCGGGTATGAAGATGTTGTAGAAGCGTTCCAATCCTTAGGAGTTTACATTACAAAAGAAACGATTCCATATGGGGCTAACCACCAGTTCTTTGGTGAAGTGCAGTAGGACAGAAGGAAGTGCAGCATAAGTGCGCTTCCTTTTTTCGCTTTGAGGATGGATAGGATTAACCTTGAAACTATTTACTAGCTTAATCGTATGTATAGTTAGCGAAAGCAAAGGGGGATTTCGATGATTTTAAATTTAAATGATCAAATCATTCAAGTAAAAGGTAAGATTCGGCAGAAATATAAACTTGAGTCACAGCTTCAAAATTACTACTCGGAACTCTCCGAAATTGAAAACACAATAAATCGCTTAAACACCCAGTTGATGGAAGAAAAGGCCGATGTAAGAAGATTAGAAGGGTTTCATATTGCTAATTTCTTCTCTACCATAACAGGGACAAAATATGAAAAATTAGATAAAGAAAACAGAGAGGTATTAGCTGTTCAATTACAATTAGAAGAAGCAGAAAAGACGAGAGATGAGGTTATGGATTCGATTCTGAATGTTCAGAACAGACTTGCTGAAGTAGGGAATAGTGAAGAGTTGTATCAGGATTTGCTTAGTAAAAAGGAACATCTCATAAAGAAAGGTCACTCTCGATATGCTGACGAATTATATCGCTTGAGTGAAAAAGAAGGGGATATACAAGCTTACTTAAAGGAATTTAATGAAGCAATTCAAGCTGGCCAATATGCTGAGCAAGCACTTCATAATGCGCAAGAATCACTGAGTTCTGCCTCTAAGTGGGGGACACTTGATATGTTTGGTGGTGGGATGATTTCTACAGCGATAAAACATAGTAGAATGGATGATGCTTCCGAGTATATTCATATTGCCCAGTCACGAATGAGAGATTTTCAGAAGGAATTATTGGATATAGATGAAATGATACCTGTTGACACAGATATGCCAGGTTTATTAAAGTTTGCAGATTTCTTCATCGATGGATTAATTGTAGATTGGATGGTTCAGGGTAGGATTAATGATTCAATTGACCAAGTTGGGGACCAGCTATTACAAGTACGACGCATATTAGCTAAGTTAAAAACGGAGAATACCTATTTACAGAACCAATTAGCTAATCTATATGAAGAAAAAATTCAATTAATTGAAAGCTATCGATAAAATTATTCCTTGAATTACTAGGAATTTGCCTGTTCATTCATCACATGTCGCGTTACAATATAAATTAGTATATGAATTTGAGAGGAGTAGAAGTGGTGACGATATATCCAAATGTTCAAGAAACAAAAGAATTAATTAAGCAACTAGTGTCAATTCCAAGTCCTACGGGATTTACCGCAAATGTTATTCAGTATACAGAGGAATACTTACAAAAGTTAGACGTTAAAACAAAACGGATTCGGAAGGGTGGGTTACTTGCAACGGTTCCTGGCGCCAATGATGAGGAGCACCGCTTTCTGACTGCACACGTCGATACACTTGGTGCAATGGTAAAAGAAGTGAAGAGCAATGGACGTCTTAAATTAGATTTAATTGGTGGTTTTCCATATAACTATGTCGAGGGAGAATACTGCAAAATCCACACTTCTAGTGGCAGCGTGTTAACAGGTACCATTTTAATGCACCAAACCTCGGTTCATGTATATAGAAATACAGGGAAGACAGAACGAAACCAGGATAATATGGAAGTACGAATTGATGCTGAAGTTGATAATGCCGAAGCGGTTCGTAATCTTGGCATTGAGGTTGGAGATTTTGTTTCTTTTGATCCACGTGTCGAGCTTACTGATAATGGCTTTATAAAATCGCGTCATTTAGATGACAAAGCTAGTGTGGCCATTTTATTACAGGTTATAAAGAGGCTTAAAGAAGAAAATATCACTTTACCATATACAACACATTTCTTAATATCTAATAACGAAGAAATAGGGTATGGTGGTAATTCAAACATTACTCCAGAAACAGTAGAATATTTGGCTGTGGATATGGGAGCGATGGGTGATGGTCAGTCAACTGACGAGTATACGGTATCGATTTGTGTAAAGGATGCATCAGGCCCTTATCATTATGGCTTCCGTCAACGATTAGTACAATTAGCGGAGAAACATGGTATTGGTTACAAGCTAGATATTTATCCTTATTATGGATCAGATGCATCAGCTGCTATTAAATCAGGTCACGACATTGTCCACGGATTAATTGGTCCAGGAATTGATTCTTCCCATGCATTTGAGCGGACACATGAAAAGTCACTTATCAATACGGAAAAATTAGTATATCAATATGTGTTATCAGAAATGATATCGTATTAATTGGAAAAAGGCATGCTACTTATAGGATGCCTTTTTTAATGGATGAAAATTATTCTAAAATAGAAGTGTGACTTTTTTGAAAAGACCACGCATTTGAGTGGAAGTTAATGGTAAAATGAATTCATACAGTAATAAATGGTTACTTTAGAAACATAATGTTATAGCAATAAGAGGTTAGGACTAGAATTCAAAGTGAATCTACCTATATCAATGTGAGAAGAGAAATTTAAAAAATGTCTATAGATCAAAGAAGGAGGAGATTTTATGTTGGGTTATTACAGTAAGCTTTCTTCAGAGGTATATGATATTGATAAATATATTGGACTTTCATTCGGGGATGTAGAATTTTATAGTGAAAGAATAGAAGATTGTACAGGAAATATATTGGAGCCTGGAGTTGGCACTGGTCGAATTCTAATTCCATTATTAGAAAGAGGCTTCAAGGTAGACGGATTTGATGTTTCAGAAGAAATGTTAACCATTTGTAGGCACAATTGTGACATAAGAGGACTAAATCCAAACGTATTCAAAGCGAATATGGAGTCTTTCTCATTAGAAGCAAACTATGAAGCTATTATTGTACCAACTGGAACATTCTTACTTTTACATAATAGAGAAGATTCGCTAAGAGCATTAAAAAATTTCTATTACCATCTTCAAGATGGGGGAAGACTAATTATAGACATCTTTTTACCGAATGACTTAACGACTACCAACGTAACGACAAGAACTTGGGAAACAAACGATGGGGGTATGATCACACTAGAGAGTAAATTAGTTGAAGTGGACGCTGTTAACCAATATACAATTACACATAATCGTTACGAGAAATGGCAGAATGGTAAGCTGATTCAAACTGAACTAGAGCGATTTCCAATTCGATGGTACGGGGTAGAGGAGTTTAAACTGATTTTAGAGCAGATTGGATTTAAAGATATTATCATTTCAGCAGATTATACGCACGGACAATACCCTACGAAATCAAGTGAAATAATTACGTTTGAAGCTGTCGCGAGTAAGGATTAACCAATTTATTTCGCATATATTTGTAGGTATGGAAAGATATAACTACAAAATAAAATGAGTAGCCAACCCTGTGGCTACTCATTATTTTATAATACGTAATAATAGATACACAAAAAGTGAAATAGACTACCAATTAATATGAAAATATGAAATATCTCATGAAAGCCCATATGTTTAAATTCGAGAAACTTTGGTTTTAACCAATAAATGACTGCACCTACCGTATAGGATACCCCGCCAAGAATTAAGTAAGTCATTCCAATAGGGGAGATGACATCCACTAGTGAAGGGCTAAAGAAAACAATGAGCCAGCCCATTAATACATATATTGCAGTTGATAACCAACGAGGTGCTTTAAACCAAATTAATTTATATAAAACCCCTAATAAAGCAAGTCCGTTTACAATTGAAAAAACAACCCAGCCAGAGTTCCCGCCGAGACCAATCAAACATATAGGAGTATAAGTTCCGGCAATTAATACAAAAATCATAGAGTGATCAATCTTTCTTAAGAAAGCAATAATATGATCTTTTGCTACTACCATATGATAGGTCGCTGATGCTGAATAGAGTAGAATCAAGCTTATACCAAAAATAATAACTGCTGCAATGGCAAGTGGAGAACCACTATCAATAGAAGCTTTAACAACCAGTGCTAATAGTCCAACAAAAGAAAGTACAGCTCCAAAAAGATGAGTAAATCCATTAATCGGTTCGCGAATATAGGTTTTCATGTTAACAACACCCTTTAATGTAGTTTTAATAACTACATATTACGATACACCCATTTCATCATCTAGTCAAGGTTTACTTTTTAAGTAATTGTAAAGTATAATGTAGAAAAATGATGATATAGAGGGTTTTGCTATTGGAAAATATAGATAAGTCACTAGAAGAATTACATTTAGATAATCAATTATTGCTAGAAGAAATGCCTGATTTAGGATTGTATATGGATCAGGTCATACAAATTTTTGAAAGTAAGCTGGAAAAATCGAAACGTCATGAGCAAGAAAAAGTATTAACGAAAACGATGATTAATAATTACGCGAAGGGGAAGCTACTCTTCCCAATTCAAAATAAGAAATACTCGAAGAACCATCTTATCCTAATAAGCCTGATATATCAGTTGAAAGGCGCACTTTCCATTCATGATATAAAGGTAACGTTAAATAAATTGAATGAAAAAATAATGGAAGAGGATTTTGATGTAGAAAAGATCTATCGAAGCTACTTAACGCTTTCACAAAATAATGTAGAACGATTTCTTGGGGATATTAAAGAATGTCAAGATGAGGTATCTCAGGAAGTATCAAAATTAGAAGATGTGGATTCTGATTACTTAGAACAAGTGCTTTTAATCGCTTCGTTAGTAAACATGAGTAATTATTACCGTAAACTAGCAGAGAAATTAGTGGATGGTCTTCCACGAGTAAAGGAAGAAAAAGAAAAGGTAAAAGATAATAAGAAATAAGGATTAGAAGGTGAAAAGTATGAAGCTAAGTATACTAGATCAAGCACCAATTGCTCAGGATACAACCCCAAAGGATGCGCTTTTTCAATCAGTACATCTGGCCCAACTTGGTGAACGATTAGGATATCACCGCTACTGGATTGCTGAGCATCATGATCTAAATGGACTAGCATGTCCTGCACCAGAAGTCATGCTTGGAGCTATCGGCATGAACACCGAAAGAATTAGAATTGGAGCAGGGGCTGTGTTACTACCGCACTATAAGCCGTTTAAAGTTGCCGAAGCATTTAATCTGCTTGCTACCCTATATCCCGGTCGTATTGATCTAGGTATTGGACGCTCCCCTGGTGGATCTGCAGAAGCCTCTATTGCATTGTCTGGTAACTTTTTGGAAAATGTTCGTAAAATGCCAGAGGAAATAGATGAGTTGTTACACTTTTTATATCAAAATTTTCCTAAGGACCATATGTTTTCAAAAGTAAAACCAACACCAGTACCAGACTTAGCGCCAGTACCATGGCTTCTAGGTACTAGTGATAAGAGTGCTGTCTTAGCAGCTAAAAAAGGAATGCACTATGCATTTGGTCATTTCATGAGTGATCAGGACGCTGCTCCGATCCTTACTACCTATCGAAATATATTCAAAGAGGAGTATCCTGATAAGGAAGCAAGAATTATAATGGCGGTTTCTATATATTGTGCTAAATCCACAGAGGAAGCAGAGCAACTTGCGTTAGAGAGCTTCATGTGGGGAAAATCGAAGAAGGTTACGACTGCTTTATCGCAGGAAGAACAAGAAGAATTTCATGAAGCTCGCCAAAAAATGATTATTGGAAATCAAGCAGAAGTTAAAGAGGCATTAATGGAGCTTCAGCAAGTACATATGGTTGATGAATTCATGATTCTAACCAATACTCCAAATTATGAAACAAGAAATAAGTCATATGAGCTTTTAGCAGAAGCGATAATAGACTAGTATATTGATTTTCGTGAAAAATGTTTTCGAGTGACGTTATTTCACGATAATACATAATGAATAGGATTTTCATAACATAAATAAAACCATTAGAAGATAAACCAAATGATAATGATGACGAGTTCATACGAATCCGTACATTGACTAAAGAGGGGACAGTATGGTGACCCTCCCCATAAACAAGACCCACCTCACCACCCGAAGGCTAGGAAGACACTGCGAAGGTCTTTTCTGAGCAGAAGTCGCCCTGGTGCTGTGGGAAAGTGCTAGGAAGACTCTGCAACGATAGTCCTTGAGTAGCTAATCTATCTACCAGGAATCGCATATCTACTTCCCGAGTAAAGTCATTTCCAGCCATTTTGGTTTTTCTTCTATTTTCTTCTCGTTTTCTCCAATTTCTTCTGTATGTATCTTTTCATTATCTACTGTTTTATCACCTTGAATGGTAGCGAATACTATTAGATTCAATAACTATTGGTAAGAAATAATAGGCTTTATGGATATTTACGCAATTATTAGATATTTAATTATCGCAGCAGTGTTATTACTATTTGGTTGGCTATTTATTGTAAAAAGGTTCAGTAAGTAAATCGTCATAATATATCAAAGACTAGTATTTTCTGTTTGTGAATATTGTAGTTATATGTCAAAAATAAAAATTTCTCGGGAAATATATAACGAACACGTTAATTTCTTTTATTAACGTGTTCGTGTTTTTTTAGAGAAGATTTGATATATATACTGAAAGTGAAATACGGGGGACAAACGCGACTACAGCAAGTCTTTAACCACATTCACTCTTCATCAAATTAGTACTTCAACTCTCATTTCTTATTTCTATCATTATTACTATTTCCCATCCGTCTTAGTACCTAGTACTATTATTTGAAATCTATTTGTAACATAACAATAATACTTATGAAATTAAGTGATGCTATAATTCTATTTAACTAATACTAGAAATAATAGAGTAGAAAGATACATAAATAGACTTAGTAGACTAGTCGGATGTCTAGAAAGTGAGGAACGAAATGAGAAAGTCTTTCATTACCCTAGCAACAGTAACAGTAGTTGGTTTAACAAGTAGTTTCACCATCAATACTGTTTATGCAGAAACGGACTTACAGAACAAGAAAGCAGAGGTTCAAAACGAGCGCTCAGAAGTTGAAAGTAAATTGTCGAAAGCTGAAGCGGAAGTTGCGGAAGTACTAGTAGAATTAGATGAGCTTAATGAAGAAATTAAGCAAGTTGAAAAGGCATTGGAATCGAACCAGAAGATGATTGATGATACCAATGATAAGGTTAAAACTACTGAAGATGAAATCGCTGAACTAGAAAAAGAAATTGAAAAACGTTCTGAAATTCTAAGTAACCGAATGGTTAACTACCAGAAGAATGGTGGTAATATTGGATTCTTAGATGTGATTTTCGGGTCTCAAAGCTTTACAGATTTTATTAGCCGCGTAACAGCAGTGAATAAAATTACGTCATCAGATCAAGAACTTATTAACCAATTAGAATCAGATAAAGTAAAAGTAGCTGAAAAGCTAGACGAGTTATCTGAGTTACAAACAGAATTAGCTGGTATGCAAGAAACGATTTTAGCTCAAAAAGAACAAAACGATGCTAAAAAGAAAGAACTAAGTAAAAAAGAAAAAAGTATTCAGAAAAAGATTGAAGACTTAGAACTAGAAGCAAGTCAACTAGCATCAATTGAAGCACAAGTAAATCGTGAGATAGCTGCCCAAAGAGCCGCATCTAATCCAGTTGTTGCTTCAAGTGGGAACAACAACTCTACTAAGTCTGACGGTTCATTGACCCAACTAAGTAAGAAAACAGAATCTAAGCAAAGTGCACCTGTTGCAGCAAGTAATGCAGCACAAGTAGCTATTAATGCTGGATATCCTCATTTAGGAACTCCTTATGTATGGGGTGGAAAAGGTCCTGGTGGATTTGATTGTTCAGGATTTGTATCATGGGCTTATGCACAAGCAGGAATTTCACTACCTTCTAGCACTGCCGCAATGCAGTCAGTTGGTACTAAAGTTTCTTACAGTGATGCCCGACCAGGTGACATAGTTTTCTTTGATACATATAAGACTAATGGACACGTAGGAATTTATTTAGGAAATGGTAAATTTATTGGAGCGCAAAATTCAACAGGATTAGCTGTTGCGGATATGTCTTCAGGGTATTGGAAAGATCATTTTGAAGGACATGTACGCCGAGTAGCAAACTAATTAGTATGATAAAAAGGGTCAAACTTTTTATAAAGTTTGACCCTTTTTTAGTTTATAACCATTTTTGTTTCAAGAATAAAATAGCTGGAATGTAGAAGAATAATCCTTATCTAATCAAATCTTTAATTAGGAAAGGATAAATTATGAGAAAGCATTCCTATCATAATCCGGTATTTTATGTGTCAGGATCGATAATATTATTACTTGTCCTATTAGGGGCGTTTTTTCCAAAACGTTTTGGTGAAGTTGCACAAGTATTATTTCGTTTTACGACGATTAATTTTGGTTGGCTTTATTTATTAGTAGTATTTGCTTTCATCTTATTTTTAATCACGTTATCCATCAGTAAATATGGAAAGATCCGATTAGGCCCACAAAATTCCCGCCCTGAATATCCTTTTTTCACTTGGATTGGTATGTTATTCTCAGCTGGATTCGGTTCAGGTTTAGTATTCTGGGGTGTCGCTGAACCGATGTCGCATTTTTTTTTAACGCCATTTCCTGATTTAGGGAGTAAGTCAGAAGAAGCTGCTAGAGTGGCTATGGGATATTCCTTTTTTCATTGGGGGATTAGCCAGTGGTCTGTGTTTGCAGTTGTTGGCTTAATCATTGCTTATAACCAATTTAAAAAAGAAAAAAATGGGCTTATCTCAACAGCTATACGACCAGTTGTTGGGAAGAATAAGATAGTTGGCAATGCAATTGATTCCTTTGCTGTGATTGCAACGGTTATGGGTGTCGCAACATCATTAGGACTCGGTATTCTTCAGATGACAGGTGGAATTTCCAGTACGTTTGGTTTTGCAAATTCCACGTTTCTTCAATTAATTATTGCCCTTGTTATGTTAGTATTATATTTATTATCTTCCAGCACCGGGTTAAATAAGGGGATAAAATGGTTAAGCAATATTAATTTAGGTATTGCCCTGTTACTATTATTGTTTGTTTTCTTTGCAGGTCCAACAGTATTTATATTAAATTCTTTTGTACTTGGTTTAGGAGATTATCTTACCAATTTTATTCAATACAGTCTTCGCTTGACACCATATCAAGGTGGAAGCTGGGTTCGAGATTGGACTATATTTTACTGGGCATGGGCTATTGCATGGTCACCTTTTGTAGGAGCGTTTGTTGCGAGAGTCTCTAGAGGAAGAACCATTCGTGAATTTGTAATTGGGGTGCTTTTTGTACCTCCTGCAATAGCATGTTTATGGGTCGCCACATTTGGTGGTACAGCACTTTATAGTGATTTAAATAATGGTACCAAAATTGCTGAAGCGGTCAATGAAGATGTTGCGGTAGCGCTATTTGAAACTTTTGGGGTGATGCCAGTTTCCATTGTCCTAACAATCCTATCTATTTTGTTAATCTTTACCTTTCTCGTTACTTCTGCTGATTCTGCTACATACATTTTAAGTAGTATGACTTCTAAGGGTAGTTTGAACCCTGCATTATTCGTAAAGATAGTCTGGGGAGTATTAATTACTGCAATTGCCGTTGTGTTGCTAATATCAGGGGGATTAGATGCGCTACAAACAGCATCCTTGATTTCAGCGTTACCGTTTACGATTGTATTAATTTTGATCGTGATTGCTTTTATAAAGCTTCTAAAAGCAAATCAAACAAATAAGAGAGACGGCAAAGAATCTTAGCAGCTACTTATCCTTAGTAGCTGTTTTCTTTGGCTTAAAATAGCTCGTTACGATAAATGTAGTACAACCGCCAACGGTCACTACTATTGCAGAGTAAAAAATCTTTGTTTCTGGAATAACGATAGAACCAAAAAGGATTACCAAACTATCAATCAGTAGAATAATTAGCCCGACATTAATGGTGGTTATATTAGCTACAATTAATGCTAATAAATCAGACCCTCCGGTGCTAATATTATTAATCAACATAATGCTTATCCCAATTCCAATCATTATCCCAGCACAAATACTACTTACCCAAATAGGAGTGGACGAATCCGGTGGGAAAGAGCGGAAGAAGTCAATTAGAAAGGAAGAAACTAATAGTCCGTGTACGCCATTATAAAAGTAATCCCGATTATAATAAAATGCAATGATATAAAGAGGGAAACTTAATATAATAATTGTTAAGCCAGGTGGAAAGTCAAAGGCATATTTCCCAATTAAGCCAAGTCCAATCATTCCCCCATCCAGTAGGTGATGTGGAATAGCAAAAAAGTTAATGCCAATCGCTATAAATAGACTACCAATTATAACTGCTAAAGCTTTCTGAATCAAGTTAAAAACCACCTCATCTTAGCCTTCATCTTATTGTATGAATGACTTGTCCATATGATGAAAAGTCACAATATAATTTTGTAGACTGATTGTTTTATATAGAATATAATTATCCTAGGGAGGTAGGTGATTCTGATGGGAAGGTAAACGTATTGTTTTTTAATTGGAGTCTTGTAGATGAATGGATGTCCCATAGGATGGATCATCTACGAAACAGAACGGAATAATTTAAAGACAAATCAGGAGGTGAAATCCTCCGTATCTAAAGATACGAGGATACTAATTGGATATAGTTAACTTACTTTGGGTTGCTGCATTGATTCTTTTAACCGCATTCTTTGTAGCAACCGAATTTGCCATTGTGAAGGTCCGTTCTAGTCGAATAGACCAATTGATTGAAGAAGGCAGCTCGAGAGCGGTTAGCTTGAAAAAAATCGATGACAATCTGGATGCTTATATTAATGTATGCCAAATTGGGATTACGGTGACGGCATTAGGACTTGGCTGGCTTGGCAAAAGTTCTATAGAAAGAGCCTTTCATCATTTTTTTGAGAATATTGATTCGGCTAGTTTAGCTAGTTTCTTATCATTTATTATTGCCTTTTTCATCGTGCTATTTTTCCGTGTCGTAATCGGCGAATTAGTTCCGAAGGCGATTGCGACGAATAAAGCGGAACCAATTGCTTTATTTGTTGCAAAGCCTTTATTATTAGTCCGATTTATTTTATATCCTATTACGTTCATTTTAAATATCACAGCAAAATTAATAGTTCGTTTATTTGGATTAAAATCTATACAAGAAAACGATGCCCATTCAGAGGAAGAGCTACGGTTAATCCTTTCTGAAAGCTACAAAAATGGTGAGATTAATAAAGCTGAAATGATGTACGTGAACAATATTTTCGAATTTGATGAACGTGTTGCTAGAGAGATTATGGTTCCACGTACAGAAATGGTGTGCTTTTTTAAAGAAGATAGCTATGAAACCAATATCAATGTTATCCGTGATGGTCAATACACACGTTATCCTGTAGCGGATGGGGATAAAGACCATATTATAGGATTAATAAATATAAAAGAATTATTTACTGGTCATATTACAAGTGAAAAAGAATCTATTGAACCACATATTCGTCCAATTCTTCATGTGTCGGAATCTACACCGATTAAGCAAGCTTTGTTAAGAATGCAAAAGGAACGAATTCATATGGCGATAGTTGTGGATGAGTATGGTGGTACTGCTGGTTTAATCACGGTTGAAGATATTCTAGAAGAAATTGTTGGTGAAATTCGTGATGAATTTGATGCAAACGAAACACCGATGATTGAAGAACAAGAAGATGGATCCATCCTAGTAGATGGTAAAGTGTTATTATATGAAATTAATGAGTACTTTGATTTTGACTTAGATGAAAATGAAGTAGATACCATTGCCGGTTGGATTATCAATCATACAGTTGAACCAAGTGTAGGTTCGACGGTGGGGCATGAAGGTTACCGATTTATCGTGGAAGAAATTGACGGGTATCAAGTGAAGAAAATACGCATCATTCGACCTGAAGAATCAAAAGTTAATACGGAAGATGATGCTGAGGAATAGAAGATATGGAATGCACTGTGAGGTTAATCACAGTGTATTTTTTATCCGAAATCAATTCTGTCGTGTGAAATTTTCCAGGTCGCGCAGGTTGCTACTATTTCGCACGGGCACTCTTATTTTTCGCGCGAGCTTGCTTCTATCGCGCGATTTTTCTTCCGGGACGCGCGAGTTACTACTTCTGTCGCGCGAAATTTTTCCAAGTCGCGCGATTTTCCCCCTATCTCGCGCGAAATTTATCTACTGTTATAGGACCAATCTTTCGTAGTAACAAGTTAAATGGGGAAACTCTGAGTAACTTTATCTATAAAAGGATTGGAATATTCCCAACTATCATGTAAAAAATTAGTAAAAGATGTTATAATAACATTAATTATCTAATAATTATAATTTTTAGGGGGATTTAGAGAATGGAGAATATAAATTCAGCAAAAGAAACATTAAATCGTGTTATCTATGGTAAAGAAGATGTGGTAGATCTGTTATTTACTGCTTTATTTGCTGGGGGGCATGTTTTATTAGAAAGTGTTCCTGGAACAGGTAAAACGAAGCTTGCGAAAAGCTTTGCAAAGGTAATGGATGGTCAGTTTAGTCGTGTCCAGTTTACTCCAGATGTATTACCAAGTGATGTTACGGGTATTCGCTTCTTCAACCCAAAAACACAAGAATTTGAATTACGGGTAGGACCCGTAGTATCTAACGTATTACTCGCCGATGAGATTAACCGCGCTACTCCGAAAACCCAATCTAGTTTATTAGAGGTAATGGAAGAGTACCAATCTACTATTGATGGTGAAACAATAAAAATTGAACCTCCATTTATCGTAATCGCTACGCAGAACCCGGTAGAAAGTAACTATGGAACATTTCCGTTACCAGAAGCACAGTTGGACCGCTTTCTATTTAAAGTAGACATAGGATATCCAACAAAAGAGGAAGAAAAGGAAATCTTGTCCACCTATCGTACAAACGACCCATATGACGCTATTCATGCTGTATTATCACTAGAAGAAATCCGCACGATCCAACAAGAAATTAAACAAATCATGATTTCAGAAGTAGTAAATGATTATTTACTAGATTTAGTGCATGCTTCTAGAAATCATCATGAAGTGGAGTTGGGAATTTCTCCGCGTGGAATGCTTGCGTTGATGCGTGCAAGCCAAGCTCGTGCTTATTTGCAAGGAAGAGAATATGTAACACCTAATGATATTAAGACGCTTATCCCATATGTATTTGAACATCGTCTAATATTAACAATGGAAGGCTCCATTAAAAAGACTGCAGAACAAGTAGTAAAAGAAATATTAGAAGCAGTTCCAGTACCAGTTGAAGAAGGGGCAGTTTCACAATGAGATGGAGGAAGGAAGCGGGAACAGGGGATTCCCGAAGCTTTGAGTATATTCTTCTAGCCATATTGGTGTTCTTTATTATCGGTGTTATCTTCCGTTCTGCAGTAGTGTTTATTGCTGTTGGTATTTTTGCAGCTTATTTAATAGGTTATAAGATTTATGATAAAAGCATTGTAAGAAGTTTAAACTTAAAGAATAATACAAGAACGATTAAGCTATTCCCTGGAGAAGAAGAAAGCTTTACATTTGAGATAGAGAATAGATCTATGTTTCCACTTATCAATGGGGAATTTTCTTTTCAAATTGGATCAGCTATTAAAGCATATACGATAGCGAAAAAAGATGAGGATTATTGGAAAGAGTTACAACTACCACTTTCCATTCTTCAGAAGAAGAAAACCGTATTAGAGTTTCCTATTCGAGCAGAGCAACGAGGTGTAGCTAGAGTAAAAAATATTACATATGATTTTCCACACTTGCTCAATTTCAGTAGACTTCGATTACGTTATTATGATTTTTATCAGACGGAATTTATAGTGTATCCGAAATTACTTCCAGTCAATGGGATAAACGCCGTATTTCATATGATGCCTGGAGATAGCAGATTAAATTATTCTCCATATGAGGATGTACAAAGTCCATTAGGAACACGTGATTATAGTTACAGTGACCCATTTCACAAAATAAATTGGAAAGCTACTGTAAAAACGCAAAAAATGCAGACAAATATTTATGAAAAGGTAGTGGATCGGACGTTTGTATTTATTGTTAACCTAAGTACGGAAAACGATAAAAATATGGTGAGTTTTAATAAAAATTTAGAAAATCTATTATCCTATACAGCGTATTTAAGTGAATATGCGACAAAAATGCGTATCCCATTTGAAATTTATATTAACGCTAGAAAGCCTGGTAAGATTCCATATGTTCACTTACATGAAGGAGAAGGAAAAACACACTATATGTATGCCTTAGAGATGTTAGCGCGAATACATAAGCAGGCTCCTATCTTACCATTTAATAAAATGATGTTTCAGGTTGGAAAACAATTTATAAAGCCGAAGACCATCATTTTCATCGGTGACCTTATAGGTGGTTCCATGGAAATGATGAGTTCATGGAAACAAGTGCAAAATAGTATCTATCAGGTAGTAGCAGGAGAAGGAGGCGCTGCTATTCGGCCAGTGGCAAGGGAGGCAATCAAAAATGCAACATAACCACCCACTTATTGCCTATGCTTATCACTTTATGTGTGAAGCGATACTCATCTTTATGATTTTCTTGCCAGTACTTTATCATCGGTATTTTTTTGTTCCATATTGGAGTTATTTAGGGATTATCACGTTAATCTGCCTACTTTTTACGCTTCTTACATGGAAGAAAGCAAATAGGGTTATTTATTTTCTGATGGTACCTATTGTTTTTATCGCATTTTATCTATTAGACTACCCATTCTTGATTAGTATTTTCTTTAGTGTTTTACTTGTATGGAGTTATGTATTTATTAGAATGCAACAAGTAGTAAAGAGAGAGTCGCTATATATATTATTGACTGTGATTGCTACTATTTATGTAAGTATATTTGTTCATGACAGTGAAATGATGATATATCCATTTTTACAATTTGTTTTGTTGTTTTTGGGGTATATTTCTAGTCATTTGGTACATGTTGGAAAAAATGATAGAAAGGATATAGATCGAAAAATACCGTTCTACTTTCTTTGTCTACTAGCTGGTGGTGCAGTGTTATCTTTTGTTGCATATCCTGCTCTTCGCTATATGACAGTTGCAATCTGGACTGGCATAATAAACTTAGTGGGAGGTACGATTCTTGGTTTCTCTAACTTACTAAGCTTTTGGCAAGTGGAAAAGCGAGGATGGCCAGAGCAGTCATCAGAAGAAGCCAAACTTAATGCGGAATTTGAAAACAGGCTGCCAGAGTATAATGTAATAGAAGAAATTACAGGGTTAGTTGTTTTAGCAGTCGGGTTACTATTAATTATTGTCCTCGTGTTAGTTATAGTGATGATATTAAAGAATCAAGTGAAGAAGCGTTTAGAAAAATCGCTAGTTGACCTTAGAAAACCACAAAGTCCGATTCAAATCCATCGAGAGGAATCACAAGAAGAAAGCATTCGAATATCGTTATTTAATCGAAAAAAACCGTTACCTGATAATCCTATTAGGAAGATGGTCTTACAATTTGAAAAAAAAGCTGTTAAATATAACAAGGGTAGAGAACCGTACGAGACCGTTGAGGATTGGTTTCATCGTGTCGGGATAGATGCTAATTTTAATATATATCAACGGGTTCGCTATGGAAACCAGCAAGTAAATGAAGAGGACCAACAGATATTAAAGAAGCAATTAAAGATGGTGGAAGATGTTCTATTTGATAAAAAATCGTTACGGAGATGACAACATTGCACTTAAAACAGTTTTATGTAACCTATGCATACCATTTTATGAGTGAGGCAATCATCATATATTTAGTTTTATTACCATTCTCTTACTCTTATTATGAGAATGTTTCGATGTGGAGCTATCTAGGAATTACTATAGGGGCTGCCTTGGTGTATTCTTTCATCTCTAAATATATAACAAATTATGCACCATATTTGATTTCATTACCATTTCTACTCCTACTATTTTACTTCGTTGGTTATCCCTTACTATTAAGTATCATATTTTCAGGATTATTCGTATGGCGGTATATTGCCATTCGAAGTAATGCATTTATTGGAAATGAAGCAACTTACGTCGGAGCGACCATTTTGCTTAGCTTGCTTGGATTATTTATTACACGTAATTTTGAAGTAATTAATTTCCTTATTGTCCAGATTGCTATTGTTCTATTAGGCTATATTCTAAGTCATTTATTCGTTATCGAAATGGAAAAACGAAGAGCAATAAATCGTTCAGAGTGGTTTAAATGGGGAAGTTTTTTTGCTATCGTAATTGGAGCTGTTTATATGCTATCAGACTTTGTGACAACGATGACAGCAAGTCTATGGAGTGGATTAGGTAATGTATTAACTATATTGGTAGGGGGGATAGCTCGCTTTTTTGAATTCCTTGGATTAAGTGCTTTCTTTAATAAAGGAATTAGTGAAATGGAACCTATTGAAATAGGTGGTTTTGAAAAAGAAGAAGCGGGGGAAATGCCTGTTTTCGAACAGCGTGAAGGTATTAGTATGGATGTTATCATGTTTGGCTTGCTGGGAATTATTATCATTGCCTTTGTCATTATCTTATATAAAGCAATTAAGGAAAGAGCAAAAGATGTGGAGCATGATGAAGCTTTGGGATTTGAAATTAGAGAGGAAGAATTAGCTAGTTATAAGAGTAGTAGTAATAAAGGAAAAGGGAGAAAAGCAAAAAAACCAAGTAACCCAATTAGAAGATTAGTTTATGATTTTGAAAAGAAAGCAGCTAAATTAGACCTTGCAAGGCTACATCATGAGTCCATCGAGAATTGGTTTCATCGTATAGGTCTAGAAGCGGATCTACAAGTTTACCAAAAGGTTCGATACGGGGACTTGAACACTTCAGCCGAAGAAGAACAAGAATTAAGAGATACGTTAAAGCAATTTGCGCAGTATTTAGAAACGCACAAGGAAAATGAACTAGAAAAAGAATGATAAATATGGCATAATATAAATAGAAAGTTTTCTAGGGTTCCGCCAAATTAGGGTCTGGTCCGAGAGAAAACGCACGAAAGTGTACACGGAGGGACAAAAGCCCGGGAGGATATCGATGATATCTTCACCGGGCTTTTTTTATATGGTGTAGTAACAAATAAGCAATGGATGTCTTACAAGCATTCTTGTGCTTTTCTTAAGGGGATGATAATAGTGAATAAGTATTGGAATTTAGTATGGCTAGGTGTGATATTTGAGATTGGTTGGGTTGTCGGCTTAAAGCATGCCGATACAGCGTTAACATGGGGATTAACAATCATAGCTATTTACATTAGTATGCATGCACTAGTAGTCGCATCGAGTAAATTACCGACCGGTACTACTTATGCTGTATTTACAGGAATGGGAACGGCGGGAACCGTATGTGTTGAAATGGTTGTATTTGGGGAACCTTTTCAGCTCATAAAGGTAGGATTAATTGCTTTACTATTAGTTGGTGTTATTGGCTTAAAAGTAGTCACAAAGCCAGTTGATAAGGAAGGGGAGCAATCATAATGGAATGGATATATCTTGTCATTGCAGGTGTTGGAGAAGTAGTTGGTGTTACCGGGATTAGCCAAGTCAATAAGAAGAAAAGTGTTGCTAGTTTTTCGTTATTGATTGGTGGTTTTTCCTTAAGCTTTGTCCTTTTAGCTATCGCTATGCAATCGATTTCTATGGGGACAGCATATGCCGTTTGGACCGGTATCGGTACTGTTGGTAGTGTTTTAGTTGGGATGATTTTTTATCATGAATCAAAGGATTACTTACGGATCCTATTTATTTGTATGGTACTTACTGCAGCAGTTGGATTAAAGCTGATATCCTAGCACAAATAGTGTGATGAAAACAGCTAAAATAGTAATCAGTAAGGAAGTCAAACTATACGCTACGGCTGTTTTGTAGTTCTTTGAAAGTAGTAATTGAATGACTTCATTTCCAAATGTTGAGAAGGTCGTATAGGCACCACAAAAGCCTATGCCTAGTAATGACCATAGAGCTTCCGTTAAAACATGAATAGAATAAAAATAAATCGTGATCGCTAGTAAAATGGAACCGGTAATATTAGCGATCCAGGTACCAATCAATCGTTTATTCAGTTTCTGAGAAATATAAAAACGGAGGATGCTACCTATAAATCCTCCTAAACAAATAAACATGATATTCATATAGATTCCTACCTTTTAACATGAGCAACACGATATCCGATATAACAACATAGTAAGCCACCGCCTACGCTACATAGTACATAGGTAATAGCGAGTAAATAGCTTTGATAAACTAGTTGGATTGTTTCTACTGCAAAAGTAGAAAAGGTGGTAAAAGCACCAATTAATCCAGTGCTAAGTCCTGTGAATACAATAGTTGACAGTCTACTTTTCATGAATGCATTGTGAAGTAGATAGCTTAGAAAGAAGCAGCCAATTAAATTGACCAGTAAGGTGCCAAAAGGGAATAGATAGGCACTAGTAAATAGCACTGAAACCATATACCTACCTAAAGCACCGAGCATGCCACCAATGCCTACAGCAAGATAAAGCTTTATACGGTTTGGCATTCTGGGCATAACCCGTAAATCTCAAATTTATGGTCTTCAATTTCGTAGTTAGATAGGGATCTTCTAACATCATCCATTGGACATACTTCAATCTCTTTTGTCTTCCCACAATCCTTGCAAATAAAGTGGTGATGATGGTGACTAGCACATTTCATACGAAAATGCTTCTCACCATTTAATTCTGTTACTTCTAATATACCAACTTCATTATACAAGTGCAGATTACGATAAATTGTATCAAAGCTAATACCTTCATATGTTTCTTCTAAATGCTGAATCAGCTCTTTCGCTGTACGATAGCCATCTGCATTTTCAAAGTAGGTTAAAATATCTTTTCTTTTTCCAGTAGTTTTATAGCCTTTTTCCTTTAATAATTCAATTGCTTCCGAGGTATTCATTGCTTAGCCCCCATTTTTGATTCTTGTAGTCGTTTATAGGCGATGCTTAATAGTAATATTATAATCGCTACCATAACAATGGTACCACCAGGTGGGATATTTAAATAATAACCAGAGATTAATCCTATCATAACAGCTAATTCACCAAATGCAATAGCTAAAAACATCATTTGTTTAAAACCTTTTGCAATGCGCATGCTAGCAGCAACTGGTAAAGTCATTAAAGCAGATACTAATAATACACCTACAATTTGAATGGAAGCAGCAATTACTAGAGCAGTTAAGATTATAAATAATAGATGTATTTGTTTCGAGTGAATTCCAGAAACCTTAGAATGTTCTTCGTCAAAGGATAGGGTAAATAGTTCTTTGTAAAAGATTGTAATAATAAATAATACAAAGACAGTAATAATTAAAATCGTAAAAAAGTCTGATTTACTAACAGCTGATGCAGAACCAAAGAGGTAATTCATCAGTTCCGTATTAAAACCGTCCGCTAATGCAATAAATATTACACTTAATCCTACTCCCCCAGAGAGGATAATTGGTATTGCGATTTCTTGATATGCTTTATAGACACTGCGTAATTTTTCTATGAAAATAGAACCAAGAACGGAAAAAAGTAACCCACCATATAATGGTGGTAGCATGTAAAATGCAAATTTCTTTTCTATAAATAGAGAAAAAGCAATTCCTGATAATGTAACATGGGATAAAGCATCTGCAATCAATGATAGCCTTCTAACAACAATGAAGGTTCCTAGAAGTGGTGCAATAATTCCAATCAAAATCCCAGTTAAAAAAGTTTGTCTTAAAAAATCATATGTCATTAAATCTGCTATCATTAGTTCTCCTCCAACATTAATGGTCGTGTGAGACGATACTCACCGGGTGACCATACAGTTTTGACATCTCTTTATCTGTTAAGTTTGCATATTCTTCTGGCTTACCATGGAAATGAAGGGTCTTATTTAAGCATACAATATCAGTCGCATACTTAGTCATTGTCCCGGTATCATGTGTTACAAGGAGCAATGTAATTCCCTTCGTTTGATTCAACTCATGTAATAATTCGTAGAAGCGTTGAACATTCTCTGAGTCGATTCCCACTGTAGGCTCATCTAATATTAGTAGTTCAGGCTCGCTCACTAATGCACGGGCTATGAAAATTCGCTGCTGCTGACCACCTGATAAATTCCCGATATTTTGATGAGTGTATTCACTCATCCCAACTGCCTCAATAGCAGCCAAGATTTTTTCTTTATCTTTCTGTTTAAAAAATTTAAAGTAACCAACCTTACCTGTTAGTCCTGTCGAAACGACTTCATATACCGTTGCAGGGAAGCCTTTATTAAAGGAATTGGATTTTTGAGAAACGAAACCAATTTTACTCCATTCTTTAAATTCTTCCATTGGCTTGTCAAACAGGGTTACAGTTCCACGGTCAGGCTTTGTAATCCCTAGTATAATTTTAATAAGTGTTGTCTTTCCTCCACCATTTGGGCCAAGCAGGCCAACAAAAGCTCCCTTAGGTAGCTCGAAATTGACATCTTGAAGTATGGCGGTTCTTTTTTCATAGGAATGACTAATATTCTTTAATGAAATAATGGAATGATTACTCATATATTAAGCGTCCTTTCATTGACTTGCTTTATGATAATACTGATAGAATAGGAAATAATCCTTGTTACTATGAGTATTTTTTGTTCGCGATTCGATAGGTTTAGTACTCAACACCAAGATAGTTTTGGATAGTCTTACATACTATACTCGACTAGGTCTACTCAAATATGATATATTGTACACCACTTACTAGTGCTTGTGTATTAATAAATCTCTCTGAAGGCAATACTCATGCTGACGATACATTATAGGGTTTACATTCTAATACGAGTTGCTCAGTAAACTATTCCGTATCCATTCCTAATCTGTAGGAATGGACTATGATTATTGCAACTATCACTATAAAACCTTCGAATACTTATTTTCATATAAATAAACCTTCTAGCACGAGCTAAATCGGTCTTTTGTTTTGGTCATTAGTTGCATGCGTATTGATGTTTGAAATAATTTAGAAGATTAATTTGCTAGTGTGAATTACTATAGTAATATGCTCTGATTTAAAACCTTATCCTGTAGTAAATATATCATATCGTAACAAATGTCATTTTGTAAATAGGAATGATTACGATTAATGAATTTGTATCTTTTTTGTAATGTACCACGAACTCCGCTAACCTATTCGAATTACTAGTCAAGGATGTGGGGAAGTCTTAGAAAAAATTATGGAATTCTTGAATTGGTTATTGCGAAATATCAGAATTTATTTTATAGTTAGTATAGATGGATAGGAGACTGTCCTTAATTTTTTACCATAAAATGAATGAGTATTCATTCAAATGTGATTGGGGGACAAAATATGAAGCGAACAATCAAGCGTGCTGCTGTCTTAGGCTCAGGTGTTATGGGGTCCGGAATTGCTGCTCACTTAGCCAATATTGGTATTCCAACTTTAATGCTTGATATAGTACCAAGAGCATTAACGAAGGAAGAAGAGCAAAAAGGACTTACGCTGGAGAATAAGTCTGTGCGGAACCGAATAGCAGCTGAAAGTAAACAGGCGTTATTAAAACAAAAACCATCACCTATCACATCCAAATCAAGCTTAGACCTAATTGAAATCGGCAACATGGATGATGATATGGAAAAATTAAGCGATGTGGATTGGGTAATTGAAGTAGTAGTGGAAAGGCTTGATATTAAGAAGCAAGTATTTGAAAAGGTGGATCAGTATCGAAGGAAAGGCTCTATTGTTAGTTCTAATACGTCCGGAATATCTGTAGAAGGAATGGTAGAAGGACGTTCAGAAGATTTTCAAAAGCATTTTCTTGGTACACACTTCTTTAATCCACCAAGATATTTAAAGTTGCTAGAGGTGATTCCTACCCAATATACCGATCCAGAAGTACTTCACTTTATGAAGCAATTTGGTGAAGATGTATTAGGAAAAGGTGTCGTAGAAGCTAAGGACACACCAAACTTTATTGCTAACCGAATTGGAACGTATGGATTGTTAGTAACAGTGAGAGAAATGCTTAAAGGGTCTTATAGTGTAGGTGAAATAGACTCAATAACAGGACCGTTAATTGGACGACCTAAAAGTGCTACATTCCGAACACTAGATGTAGTAGGATTAGATACTTTCGTACATGTTGCTCGTAATGTCTATGAGCAAGTAGAAGGTGCAGAGAAAGACGTATTTGATATTCCAGAATTTATGTTAAAGATGCAAGAAAACGGTTGGTTAGGAGCTAAGCGTGGCCAAGGATTTTTCTTAAAGAAAAAAGCAAAAGATGGAAGTGTTATTTATGAGTTAAATCCTGAAACACTGGAATATGAAGAACGTAAGAAATTGAAAACTCCTGCTGTAGAACTGGCAAAGCAGGCAAAAGGATCTCGCAACAAATTGAAAGCGCTTGTATCCGCAAAAGGTGACCGTGCCGGTGACTTGATTTGGAATATTTTAAAGCCGTCATTAATTTACTCCGCTGAGCTCGTAGGAGAGATTGCCGATGATATTGTCGCAATTGATCAAGCGATGAAGTGGGGATTCGGATGGGAATTAGGACCATTTGAAGTTTGGGATGCGATCGGTTTACGATCTTCTGTCGAACGTATGAAGGAAGAAGGCGAAACCGTACCGAATTGGGTGTTAGAGCTACTGGAAGCTGGAAATGATTCCTTCTATAAATATGATAATGGAAATGTTTATTACTTTGAAAAAGGTGAATATAAACAACAACAAATTAATCCAAAAGAAATTAACATTAAACGCTTAAAAGATGTTAATGGTGTCATAAAGAAAAACTCAGGAGCAAGCTTAATTGATATCGGAGATGGTGTTGCTTTACTAGAATTCCATTCGAAAAGTAATGCAATTGGCTTTGATACAATTCAAATGGTAAATTACGCAATTGAAGAAGTAAATAAAAACTATAAAGGTCTTGTCATTGGGAACCAAGGAAAGAACTTTAGTGTAGGTGCTAATTTAGCTTTAATGCTAATGGAAGCACAAGATGATAACTTCTTTGAGTTGGATATGGTTGTGAAAATGTTCCAGGACATGGGAACTACGATCAAGTATTCTAACAAGCCGGTAGTCGCAGCACCATTTAATATGACGCTTGGTGGCGGGGCTGAAATTTCTCTACCAGCAGCAGCTCTTCAAGCATCAGCAGAAACCTATATTGGACTGGTGGAGTTTGGTGTCGGGTTAATCCCTGGTGGAGGAGGAACGAAGGAACTTTACTTAAAGCAGCTTCGTAATCTTCCAAAAGGTATTGATTTTGACTTAACGAAGGTTGCCAATGATGTGTTTGAAAAAGTAGCGATGGCAAAAGTATCAACTTCAGCTGATGAAGCGAGGGAAATCGGCTTCTTAGACCGAAATGATCGAATTAGCGTTAATCCAGATCATTTAATCTATGATGCAAAGCAACGTGTACTTGAATTAGCGAATGGCGGCTACCAGGCACCTAAACGTGAAAAAATTCCGGTTGTAGGGGATGCGGGTTATGCTGCCATGGTACTAGGGGCTAAAACATTACAATTCGGTGGCTATGCATCTGAACATGATGTGAAGATTGCTGAAAGGTTAGCATATGTTTTATCCGGTGGAAGGATTAAAGAGGGGACATTAATTGATGAACAAGTAATGCTTGATTTAGAGCGTGAAGCATTCTTGAGCTTAATTGCAGAGCCGAAAACACAAGCACGTATGCAACACATGCTATTAAAAGGAAAACCATTAAGGAATTAGATAGGGGGAAGTTTGGATGAGAGAGGCAGTTATAGTAGCAGGTGCTAGAACCCCTGTAGGAAAAGCGAAAAAAGGATCATTGAAGGATACACGGCCAGACGATTTAGCAGCATTAACGATTAAGGAGACATTGAAGCGTGCTGGCGGATATGACGGAAATATTGACGATGTAATTATTGGCTGTGCGATTCCAGAGGCGGAGCAAGGAATGAACATGGCCCGGAATATTGCAGGGCTTGCTGGGCTAAAGCACGATGTACCAGGTATCACCATAAACCGTTATTGTTCTTCTGGATTACAAAGTATTGCTTATGCGTCAGAACGTATCATGCTTGGCGCTAGTGATACGATTATCGCAGGTGGAGCGGAATCTATGAGTCTAGTGCCAATGCCAGGGCATGTCATTAAACCAAACCCTAGTCTAGTAGAAAGTGCACCAGGTTATTACATGGGAATGGGGCATACGGCAGAAGAAGTGGCTAATCGTTTTGGGATATCTCGTGAGGAACAGGATGCATTTGCGGTAGAAAGTCATAAGCGTGCAGCAAAAGCCCTAGAAGAAGGTAAGTTTAAGGATGAAATCGTTCCAGTTGAGGTGACAGAGCGCTTTATTGGAAAAAATAATAAGGTAGAAGAGAAATCTTTCTTATTAGATACGGATGAAGGGGTAAGACCTGATACAACACTTGAAGTATTGGCTAAGCTACGTCCAGCATTCCATGTGAAGGGCACCGTTACTGCAGGAAACTCTTCACAAATGAGTGATGGCGCAGCATCAGTACTTGTCATGGATAGGGAAAAGGCAGAAGCGGAAGGCTTAAATCCTTTAGTTAAATTCCGATCCTTCGCTGTTGCTGGTGTAGAACCGGAAATAATGGGGGTAGGACCAGTTAAAGCAATTCCAAGTGCTTTAGAAATAGCTGGGCTAAGCTTATCAGATGTTGGACTATTCGAACTAAATGAGGCATTTGCGTCCCAATCTGTTCGGGTGATTCAAGCACTAAATTTAGATCCATCTATAGTAAATGTTAATGGTGGTGCTATTGCCCTAGGTCATCCATTAGGCATGACTGGAACCAAATTAACGTTAAGTCTAGCTTACGAAATGAAACGTCGCAATACCCAGTTTGGAGTAGTCACCATGTGTATTGGTGGCGGAATGGGAGCTGCAGGAGTATTTGAATTATTGTAGGTTGGTAGATTTTTGGCAAAGCAGTAGTAATATATTTTTCTAATTCACATAGATTCGATTCCTGCAGGGAAAGACATTAGTCCTCCCAGCAGTATGTAAGCACTCGATGGAACAAGTATATTTAATAATTTTTGTTCAGAGCAAAGAATATTTATTCCATTTAGAAACTATATCCAAGAGAGGATGTTAAAAATGAGTGAAACAAAAGAGAAATTATTTAAAGGTGGATCCTTCTTAATTGAAGACTTAACTGGCGAGGACATTATCACGCCAGAAGATTTCACAGACGAACATAAGATGATTGCCAAAACAACAGAAGACTTCGTAGCGGGTGAAGTATTACCACTAGTAGAAAAGTTAGAAAACCACGAATTCGAACACTCAGTAGAACTATTGAAAAAAGCAGGGGAATTAGGACTACTAGGTGCTGATGTGCCAGAGGAATATGGTGGCCTAGCCCTTGATAAAATCAGTTCTTCTTTAATCACAGAAAAATTTTCACGAGCAGGTGGATTTTCCATCACGCACGGAGCACATGTAGGAATTGGTTCTCTCCCTATCGTGTTCTTTGGAAACGAACAACAAAAAGCTAAATATTTACCAAAACTTGCGACAGGGGAACTGATTGCAGCTTACGCGTTAACTGAACCAGGCTCAGGTTCTGACGCATTAGGTGCCAAAACAACAGCTACATTAAACGAAGCAGGGACCCACTATATTTTAAATGGAGAAAAACAGTGGATTACGAACTCTGCTTTTGCTGATGTATTTGTTGTGTATGCGAAAATCGATGGCGAGCATTTTACTGCATTTATTGTTGAACGGGAATTCCCAGGTGTCTCTACTGGACCAGAAGAGAAGAAAATGGGCATTAAATCATCTTCCACACGTACTTTGATTTTAGAGGATGCGGAAGTACCGGTAGAGAACCTCCTTGGTGAAAAAGGTCGCGGTCATATTATCGCATTTAATATCTTGAATGTTGGACGTTATAAACTAGCAATTGGTGGTGTTGGGGGAGCGAAACGTGCTTTAGAGGTGGCTACCCAATACGTAAATCAACGTAAGCAATTTAATACACCGATTTCACAATTCACACTTACACAAGAAAAACTGGCAACGATTGCTTCGGAAATCTATGCTAACGAAAGTGCGGTGTATCGTACAGTTGGCTTGTTCGAGCAACGCATGGGGGCATTAACAGAAGAACAATTAAAAGATGGTCGTGAAATTGCTCGTGCAATTGCAGAATATCAAATCGAGTGCTCAATGAACAAATATACGGCTACGGAACTATTAGACCATGCTGCAGATGAAGCAGTCCAAATGCATGGTGGATATGGCTTTATGCAGGAATACGAAGTAGAGCGTATCTATCGTGATTCTCGTATCAACCGAATTTTCGAAGGTACGAACGAGATCAACCGCCTACTTGTTCCAGGTACACTGCTCAAGAAAGCAATGAAAGGTGAATTACCTCTATTCCAAAAAGCGATGAGCTTACAAGAGGAATTAATGATGCTAATGCCAGAAGAGCCAGGTACAGAACCATTAGAACAGGAAAAGTATTTATTAAAGAATGCTAAGAAAATCGTCTTACTTGGTGCTGGTTTAGCTGCACAAAAATACATGCAAAAAATCGAAAAAGAACAAGAAATCCTTGTGAACTTAGCTGATATGGTCGCTGAAGTGTACAATATGGAGAGCGCAATTCTTCGCACTGAAAAAGCGATTAATGCTACTGGAGTGGAAAAGAATAAACAGAAACTACTTTATACTCAAGTATATGTTCAAGAGGCATTCAACCGTATCGAAGCAGATGCCAAGGAAACTTTAATTGCGGTGGAGGAAGGGGATACATTACGTATGATGCTTTCATCCTTACGTAAGCTAACCCGCCACACACCTACAAATGTCATTGCCAAGAAACGTGAAATTGCAGCAAGCATTATTGAAGCTGAAAAATATACATTGTAAATTTCGCTAGGATTAACCGTTAGTTAAATAATACCGAATGAAAAGCAACCCTATATCGGGGTTGCTTTTCATTAAGTATGGGGTTTACTGTGATAGGGAGTATATATGTGGAGGTTGGTCGCATCTATTTGTGGATGGGGAGCATATGATTGAGAAAGGGTCGTATCTACAAAAGGAACGGTCACATGTAAGTGAAGAAAGGTCGCATCTAGCTGTGAAAAGGGAGTATGAGATTGAGAAAGGGTCGTATCTACAAGAGGAATGGTCGCATGTAATCGAAGAAAGGGCACATCTACCAGTGAAAAGGGAGCATGAGATCGAGAAAATGGCGCATCTATAAATGAATTAGATAGATGCCCCGCAGAAATGTCGAACTTATTAACTGTATTTTTAGGATAACCCATATTTTTCACCTAAGAGGCTTCTTTTTTAAATGCCGTTTACTTTATTATAATAGTAGGGCTATTGCAAGGTAATCAATGGACTGATTGATATGAATTTGGTTGAAGAAATCTATTAGGAATGGAAAAATTAGATAACCATTCCTTCGTTTTATAACGTAAATGGGGTGGAAATGATGGATAATCAATTAAAAAAAGAGATTGAAGCAGTCGTGGGCAAATTGAATAGCATTACCCTTTTACCCAACCAAGGGTGTACGTCTAGTGTGCAGCAGATTACTACGGGACGTAATAAATTTCTATTGAAGACGTCTTATAAAGAGAAGTATAGAGAATGGTTAAAGAGCGAGGCGGAGGTTTTAAAAAAGCTAGCAAGCCATACGGAAATCCCAGTTCCTACATATTATGGGAATATAGAAGAAGCAGATAGAAGCCATTTGATCATGTCGTTTGAGGCTGGAATGACCTTAACTTCGGCATTGAAAATTGCCGATACTACAACAGAAAAGAAGGCATTAATGAAGGGTTTTGGAGAATTGCTACAGAAGCTTCATGAAACCAAACCAATAGATTTATTTAACCATCGGGGGGATTGGTTGGATAATCAGTTAGTAATGGCCGAGAGAAATTTGGAAATGGGGGAGGCAGATGGGAATGCAGCACTACTTAATAAGCTTAAATCTACCAAACCAATACCAGTAAACCAAACCATCATCCATGGAGATTGTACTGCAGACAATGTATTAATTGTAGATGGAAAAGTGCAGATGTTTATTGACGTGGCAGGGATGACGATAGGAGATCCCCGCTATGATGAGTCCTTAGCGATTAGTCGATTTATCGATAACGAAGTCCTTATAAAGTCCTTTTATGAAGGATACACACGGTATAACGTTTCGAAGGAAGAATATTCCTATTTTGATGAAGGGCTCTATGAGTTTTTTTAGCCGGGGTATTTTGAGATGGAATGGACAAACTAAGTAGAACTTATGATATATAAATTTATTCATAGATAGGTTATATGAGATGCCTGGCAATTCACTGAGGGGATCATTAATATACATGTATCGAAATAATTGAAATCTTGGAGAGGTTGATACCAAGCGTTTTTATAACTAGAAGGTTTCCCTATCCTTGCTATGCATCCAATCAGAACTATGTAGTTATCTTGTTACATATCATCTAATCACAACCTAATCTATTAATTAATTCTCTCTACTTATAATTCCTTCTCATACATGGTAAAATATCCGTAGAAAAGGAGGAGCTATAATGGCATTAACATTTTATTGGTATCCGAATTGTGGAACTTGTAAAAAAGCGAAGAAATGGTTTGATGAGCATAACGTAGTATATAACAGCATACATATTGTGGAAGAAACACCTTCTAAGGAAGAGATTATAGAGTTAATTGAAAATAGCGAACTTCCTGCGAAGAAGTTCTTTAATACAAGCGGGAAAAAGTATCGTGAATTAAATATAAAAGAAGAAATTCAAGATGCATCTACAGAAGATATGGCAGAGATTCTTGCTTCTGATGGTATGTTAATTAAGCGGCCTATTGTAACAGATGGTAACACTGTAACAGTTGGCTTTAAGGAAGAAGAGTTTCAAGCGAAATGGGCTAATCAATAATACTAGCATAAATCTATAATAGATTGTATAGTTAATGTACAACCAATTATTCGGAGGGATTTTACGTGAGCTTACCAAACGACTTATTATATTCAAAAGAACATGAATGGGTAAAAAAAGAAGGTAACACTGTTCGTGTAGGGATAACAGACTTCGCACAGGACGAATTAGGAGATATCGTATTTGTTGAGCTTCCAGAGGTTGGAGATGAGATACAAGTTGATGAGCCTTTTGGTAGCGTTGAGTCTGTAAAGACAGTGTCTGAATTATATGCGCCTATTAGTGGGAAAATTGTCGAAGTAAATACAGATTTAGAGGATAGCCCTGAGCTTGTAAACGAAGCTCCATATGAAGGTGCATGGATGATTGTCATCGAGCCTAGTGATGAATCTGAACTAGAAAATCTACTTTCGCCTGAGGCATATAAAGAACTAATCGAACAAGAATAATATGTTAAACATCTAAGAACTGACTTTTTTCCAAGCTTTACGGAAAAGAGTCAGTTTTCATTTCAAAAATATCCAGCTCTAGGCGTCAGTCCCTATTGAGAATATGTTCACCTGTTTGTGTTTGGACGCCTTACGCTCTAATCATATGAGGGGGATCTACCATGATTTCACATCAAACTGAACGTGTTATAATTGTTGAGGGTTTAACGGATAAAAGGCAACTTGAGAAAGTTATTAATGACCAGATTACAATTATTTGTACGAATGGAACGTTTGATATAGAACGTTTTGATGAAATGCTAGAAACCTATCAGTTGGATGAAAAGGATGTTTATATCTTTGTTGATGAAGACAAATCTGGGATGAAGCTTCGGAAACAACTTTCCCTTGAGTTACCACATGCAGAGCATATTTATGTTAGTAGTGAGTATCGAGAAGTAGCTGCTACCCCAGAACGAATTTTAGCAATGCTTCTACTTGGTAAGCAAATTGCTGTTAATCCCCATTATTTAGTCTAGCTTTCAAGTAGGTGATAAATTGAACGAGATTTCCAAAGAAGTTCTTGAACAACAAGAATATTTACTGTATATATATACCCCTTTTTGTGGTACTTGCCACATAGCCAGGACAATGTTAGATAAGATAGAAGCGGTGCATCAGGAGAACATATTTTATGAAATGAATGCCTCTTTGTATCCTGATTTCATGCAAGACAATAAAATCGAAAGTGTTCCTTGTCTTGTCATAAAAAAGGGTCATGATATTAAAGAAAAAATCTATGCATTTCAATCCACTGGGAATATATATCGTTACCTTTTAGAATATCAACCAGAATTATTTCGAGATAAAAAATAAATTGTATTGCATTTTTTTATTGACACGTCTATATACTGATGATATAGTAAATTCTGTTGAAAAATTGAATAATGTAAATCTCTTATCCAGAGCGGTGGAGGGAAAGGCCCTATGATACCGCGGCAACCTTCAAACTTTCGTGTTTGAAAAAGGTGCCAAGTCCTACAAAGCAATTGGCTTTGAAAGATGAGGGAACGTTAGGATTTAATAGTTACTATTACGTCTTTCTGTTCTCTTACAGAAAGGCGTTTTTTATTTGGGAAGGGCAAAATCAATTCTTACCATTACGTGATATAAATACGATTGTATTTATGCATTTCCGAAATTAGTACATCATAGAAAGAGGAGGGATATGGAATGATATCTATTAAAGATCTGACTAAAGTATTTCGCTTTGATCAGAAAGAAATCAAAGCAGTGGATCACTTAAGTTTAACCATTGAAGATGGTGATATATTTGGTGTGATTGGCTATAGTGGTGCGGGAAAAAGTACATTTATTCGTTTGCTAAATCGTCTCGAAGACCCTACTTCTGGTCAGGTAACCATTCAAGGCAAAAATATAACGGCAATGAAGAAGAATGAACTAAGAATTGCTAGACAGGATATTGGTATGATTTTTCAGCATTTTAATCTTCTATGGTCACGTACAGTTCGTGAAAATATTGCATTTCCATTAGAGATTGCTGGAGTTCCTGCAAAAGAGAGAGAAGATCGAGTAAAGGAACTAATTGAGCTTGTGGGACTTGCTGGAAGAGAGAATGCGTATCCTTCTCAATTAAGTGGTGGGCAGAAGCAGCGAGTTGGTATTGCAAGAGCACTTGCGAATAATCCTAAGGTGTTATTGTGTGATGAAGCAACCTCTGCATTAGATCCAGAAACAACAGATTCCATATTAGACCTTTTGGTAGATATTAATGGAAGATTAGGACTTACCATTATATTAATTACCCATGAAATGCATGTTATCAAGAAAATTTGTAACCGAGTTGCTGTGATGGAAAAAGGAAAGATTGTGGAGCAGGGTGATGTGTTAGATGTGTTCCTAAAACCGAAGCAGCCCGTTACTAAGAAATTTGTCGAACAAGTGATGGGTGACTCAGATGGTGATTTGAGTCAATTATTAGATGTTTATACAAGTGGAAGGGTTGTTCGTTTACATTTCGTCGGCGATTCTGCAAACCAAGCATTAATCAGTCAGTTATCTAAGGAATTTGAAATTGAAGTAAATATTCTTCAAGGAAAAATTACTCAAACTAAACTTGGTGCTTATGGGACCCTAGTAGTACAAATTAACGGAAGTGACCGTGAAATAAACAATACAATCCAATTTATTACGGAAAAAACCACTGTAGAAGTGGAGGTTTTAACCCATGCCTAATGAATTATTTCCTAATGTAGTAATAGAGAAATTACTAGTGGCAACCGGCGAAACGTTCTATATGACCCTTTTAGCCTTAGTAGGGACTGTTATTTTTGGAGTAATATTAGGACTTTTACTTTATTTAACCTCCAAAGGTGGACTATGGGAAAACAAAGCGTTGAATTTTATTGTAGCAACAATTGTTAACGTATTTCGAGCCATTCCTTTTATTATCTTAATATTGTTATTGATTCCATTTACTAATTTCTTGATTGGCACGATTAGGGGACCAAACGCGGCTCTTCCTGCGTTAATAGTGGGTGCAGCTCCGTTTTATGCAAGGTTAGTAGAAATTGGGTTACGTGAGGTAAATCGAGGCGTTATTGAAGCAGCACAGGCAATGGGAGCTAGAACAAAAACCATTATTTTTAAAGTGTTATTGCCAGAATCTATGCCTGCTCTTGTTTCTGGAATAACGGTTACTGCAATTGCCTTAATTGGGTATACAGCAGTAGCTGGTGTTATCGGTGCTGGGGGGCTAGGAGACTTTGCCTATTACCATGGTTTTGTTAGACGTGACTTTGATGTCGTGTTTGTATGCACCGTATTAATTGTTATTATTGTTTTCATATTCCAATTCATTGGTGACTTTATTACCAATAAATTGGATAAAAGATAAAATATATTAAATAAAAGGAGATTACCAAATGAAGAAATTATTAGTTCTACTATCTATTTTACTTATTAGTTTGTTAGCTGCTTGTGGAAGTGATGACCATGTTATCAAAATCGGTGCTACAAGTACTCCTCATGCAGAAGTATTAGAAAAAGCTAAACCGATACTAGAAGAAGAAGGAATTACTATTGAAATTGAAGAGTATTCGGATTACAACTTGTTAAACCTTGATCTAGATGAAGGAACTATTGATGCGAACTACTTCCAGCATATACCATTCTTTGAAAAGGACATCAACGATCCGAAAAAAGGCTATGACCTTGTTAATTTAGGTGGCGTTCATATTGAACCAATGGGAGTATATTCTAAGAATATTACAAGTGTAGATAATATTCCAGAAGGTACAGAGGTTATTATTAGTCGTAATGACCCTGACCATTATCGTATTCTGCAATTATTCGAAGCACAAGGGCTAATAAAAATTGCAGATGACGCAGACACAGCCTACCCGAGCCAAGAAGATATTGTAGAAAATCCATTAAACCTCCAGTTCTTATTTGGAGAAGTGAACGCAGAATTCTTAATTGAGGCTTATAATAATGAAGCAGATGCTCTTGTAGCAATTAATACAAACTATGCGATTGAGGCAGAACTTTCGCCTTTAGAGGATGCTTTATTTATTGAAGGAGAAGAATCAGACTACGTTAATATTATTGCTGCACGTGCAGAAGACAAAGATAATGAAGACTTAAAGAAAGTTGTAGAGGTCTTACAGTCAGAAGAAATTCAAAACTTCATTATCGATAATTATAATGGTGCTGTAGTACCTGTAGGTGGGAATAACTAATATGGAGAAAAGCCAGAAAATGGTTAACCATTTTCTGGCTTTTTTTGCATTTAAATTCCGTCTAGAGGTACAAAGTATTGAATCATTGATTGGATGACTGCTTCTTTTCCTTTTTATCTAAAATACTTCTCAATTCGTTAATCTCCTCTTCAGTCAAGGAATCCTCTTTAATAAATTGCACCAACATGGATTTTAGTGTGCCCCCATAGATTCTCTGGATAAATGATTGGGCTTCTGCTCTTTGGCATTCATCTTGAGAATAAAGGGGATAAAAAGTATATACTTTTTGGTCTTTATTTACACCGACAACCTTTTTATGGACAAGACGATCTAACAGTGTACGAATTGTTTTTGGCTTCCAATCGGTTCTATTCTGTAAAGCCAAAATAACATCATTTGCTGTTTGGGGACTATTTTTCCAAAGGGTATGCATTACTTCCCATTCGGCTTCAGAGATATTTGGTATGTTCTTCGGCATATATAATCTCCTCCTTATAAAGCTAAGTCAATATACTTATTTGTAAATGCCAAAATCATTCAAAATAGATAATGTGATAGCTGCTGCCGTACTTCCGAGAGTATTGTCATCACGTTGAATATTTGTTGCGAAAAAATAAGTGTTATTTTTTGTTTCCACAAATCCAATAAACCAACCATTAATATTTTTACCATTTACTTTCCCAGTACCTGTTTTTCCATAGAGGGAAACACCTTCTTTCTCCTCTAATTTTATTGCAGACTTAACGGTTTGGATGTTTTCCTCAATAAATCCATGGCGGTTGTTGTAAAAGGCATCTAATAATTTTACCTGTTCTACTGGAGATATTTTTAACGATGACTCTAACCAGAATGGTTCTGAACGGCTAGACAGATTTTGATTACCATAATCTATTTGTTCAATAAATGCTTGAATCACATCTTGTTGAACTTCTCTATCTATAGTTTGGAAGTACCAATTAACTGAGTTTGCCATTGCGGTTGACAAATCCTGATTCTGATTCCATGCGTTATAACTATATTTCGTACCATCCCATTTTATAAATGTATCATTTGGCGATATTACATTAGCCTCCAGACCTAATAAGGCACTATAAATCTTATAAGTAGAATTTGGAGAAATTCTCGTAGTACTTAGTTCTTTGTTATAAATTTTGAATTGCCTCGCTTGACTATCATATAATACAAAGCTTCCTCTATAACCTGTAAAATAGTTTTCTAAATCGATATACTCAGTTTGTTTGTTTTCAAAGTGGTATTGATTTTCGTCAATGGTCATGGCAGAAATAAATGGTACTTGACACAAGATTATTGCTCCGACCAATATAGATACGGCTATACTTTTCAATTGTAAAAGTTTGGGCTCACCATTGAAAGATGCAATTTTTTCAATACGTTTTTTTAGCTGTTTTTTAGATCCATTCAGTTCTGTTACAAATTGGACAGAATTACGCTTGGAGGATTGGTCCATAAAATGTAGAATGGTTTTTCCATAATCTGAGTAGCGGACATGACCTACTGATTTCAATACCGCTATATCACAAGCGATTTCCCTATCTAATCTCATCTGTTTAAATGCATACCAAACAAGCGGGTTAAACCAATAAAGAGTTTGGAAAAAAATCATGCAGTAATTGGAGAGAATATCTTTAGATTTATAATGGTTCAGCTCATGTAAAAAAATATAGTAAATATCTTCCCTAGAGAGATATTCATCAAAATGTGACGGTAACACGACATAGGTCTTGAATAATCCAAAGGTCATCGGAGATGTTATTAGTTGGGATTCTCCTACAATTAGTTGCCTCGAAATATTTAAAGTTTGCTTGGATTGCTCAAATATTTTCATATATTCCTTGTTGTTTAAAATAGAGACACTTCGTTTTATTTTCCTTAAATGAAACCATGCCATAGACACTAGTATAGTCGAAACAAGCGTGCCAGCTATCCATATACTCCCGATTATAATATTTAGAGTCTCTGGTGCTCTACGGTTGACAGAAATCGTAAAGTCCTGTATCCAATTTTCATTCTCTTGTAATCGCTCATCTTCGGAATGCATGGAAGTAGTATTTATATCTTCACGTTGATCCCAATCTAAGGTAATAAATTTCTCACCAAAATCAAGAAGGTGACTTGGGCTAAATGGTAGTAGCATCGCTAACAACATGAATAACCAAATATTGTATTGCCATTTTGCGGATAATTGATTTCGAAATACTTTTTTAATGGTCAATATTATAGCCACGGTAAAAGAAGAAACGATGAGGCATATGGTTAGTTGAGTAAGGAACAAAGCAATCGTCTCCATTTCTTGAGATTTCATTTGTAATACATAAATAGTAGCACTTCGCTCACGCATTAGCAATCACATAAATATTATGTTGTCATTAGACTTTGGTGGAGAAAGAAATTGACATTCACAGACTACACTTGTAGTATAATACTACGGATGTAATCTTGTGAAAATTATACGATAAAGGAGTTTGGTGACTTGAGGAAGTGCTGGATCGTTTTAATACTAATTGGATTAATTGTAACTAGTACAGGATGTTCTGAGGATAATTACCCTGAAGATGTCTTCGCTTCTTATCTCTCAAGTTGGGAAGAAATGGATTTTGAAGCTATGTATGGATATCTTTCCAAACAATCTATGGAAGCGATAGATAAACAGAAGTTTATAGAACGCTATGAAAATATCTATTCAGGGATGAATGTGAGTAGTCTACAGGTTGAAAGTTTGATTGAGAAGAAGGAAAAAGAGATGCCCGAGCAAGATTCTATTACTTTCGACTTTCGGGTATCCATGGAGACATTAGCAGGTCCAATTGAATTTACAAACAAAGCAACATTAGTGAACGAAGAAAATGATAGAGGAAAAGGCTGGTATATCGATTGGGAACCATCACTCATTTTTCCATCTATGGAGGAGGGAGAACAGGTTTCGGTACAAATGTTAAAAGCAGCACGAGGGGAGATTAGAGACAGACATGGAAGTGGTCTAGCTATCAACGCTAAAGCAAATGTTATTGGCATTGTACCTAGCAAACTTGGCGAGAATCCAGATGAATCTAAAAAAAGACTAGCTAATTTACTAGATGTTTCTGTTGAGGAGATTGATGGTGAACTAAATGCTTCCTGGGTGAAACCCGAATTATTTGTCCCTATTCGTACACTTCCAATAGGTGAACAAGACTTGCAGGAATATCTAGCAGTTCCAGGTGTGGCTATTCAAGAAAAAGTGGTACGAACCTATCCTTTTGGTGAAGCAGCCGCTCATTTAACCGGGTATGTACGTGAAATCAATGCAGAACAGCTTTCGGAACTTCAAGATGATGGCTATACTGCGGGGGATTTCTTAGGTCAGATAGGACTGGAATTTATTTTTGAAGAGGAGTTACGAGGGAATAATGGAGGACATATTTTTATTAAAAATGCTGATGGAAGCTTCAAGGAAACGGTAGCTAAATTAGAACCAGTACCTGGTAAGAACATCCAATTGACAATTGACGCGATTTTACAAGCGGAAATATACCAACAGCTTTCTGGAGATGCAGGTACTGCAGTAGCACTTAATCCTAATACTGGGTCTGTCTTATCATTAGTTAGCACGCCTTCATTTGATCCGAATGCATTTGTTCGAGGACTATCTAAAGAGCAATGGAAAGAATGGAGCGAGAACCCAGATAGCCCGTTTTTAAATCGTTTTACAAATCGATATACACCAGGATCAGTATTTAAAACCATAACTGCTGCAATAGGCTTAAAAACAGGAGTAACTAGCTATGATGGAGTTAGACGGATTGAAGGACTACACTGGGCAAAAGATGAGTCGTGGGGCGATTATTATGTAACACGTGTTCATGAAAAGTCATCAGTAGATTTAAAAGATGCCTTTGTATTCTCTGATAATATTTATTTTGCTCAAGAAGCTCTAGAGTTGGGAACAGATGCGTTTTTAAAAGAAGCAAATATGTTTGGATTTGAGGAGGAAATAGAGTTTTCTTTTCCTATTTCTCCTTCTACTCTCTCCAACGATGGAATTAAGAGCGAGATTCAATTGGCGGATACTGCATATGGTCAAGGAGAAGTGATGATGAGCCCAATCCATCTTGCAGCAATTTATACGGCATTTTCGAATAATGGCAATGTATTATATCCATTTATCATAGGAGAAGGGAAACGACAGGTGTGGAAGAAGAATTTGATTAAACCTGATATCGTTAAGAATTTAAATAAGTACTTGATTCAAGTAGTAGAAGATCCAGCTGGAACTGCGCATGGTGTATTCATTCCAGGTATGTCCATTGCTGGTAAAACAGGGACAGCTGAAATTAAATCTAGTAAGGATGATCAAAACGGAACAGAAAATGGATGGTTCATAGGATTTAATTCTGATAATCCTGAACTTCTTTTAACCATGATGATAGAGGATGTAAAACAAAGAGGCGGAAGTAGCTACACAATTTCTAAGGTAAGAGATATTTTTGAATTCTACCGGCAGTAAATAAGGAAAGTTGGGGGAAAATGGAAAAGAAAAAACAATCAAACTTTCTAACTCGACTTAATATCCTTTTTCTTATTATCTTTATCCTTTTTTCCGTATTAATTATCCAATTAGGTGTTATTCAAATTTTAAATGGAAAGGAATTTCGGGCTGATATAGAGCGAACCAATCTAGAAACGATAAAGGTACCAACTCCCAGAGGTAAAATTTATGATAGAAATTATCACGTAATCGCAGACAATCAACCGTCTAAGGCAATTACCTACACACCAGCTAAAGGCACCACAGCAGAACAACGGTTATTGGTCGCAAAAAATTTATCCGAATTAATAAATGTTGTTCCAAAAGGAGAGAATCCCGAAATGTATTTTGATAAAGAGTTAACAGAACGGGATTTAAAAGAGTATTGGTACCTTTTAAATAAAGAGAAAGCGACCAATCGCTTATCTGTAAAAAAGCGAGCTAATATGGACAACGGGGAACAGTATAATGCCACATTGGAATTGATTACGGAAGAAGATATTAGTAGTTTTACGATTAAAGACAAAGAAATTATTAGAATAAAAAAAGAGCTAGATAAAGCGATGGAATTGAATCGTCACATTATCAAAAGTGAAGGTGTAACAAAAGAAGAGTATGCAAAAGTAGCGGAAAATATGGCTATGGTTCCAGGTGTTAATGTTGAGTTAGATTGGAATCGAGCATACCCCTATGGTTCTACAATTAAAAGCTTACTAGGAACAGTTACATCCCATCGAGAAGGTATTCCAGCTGATAAAAAAGAATATTTTTTATCACTTGGGTATAGTTTTAATGATCGAGTTGGAAAGAGTGGATTAGAACAACAATATGAATCAATTCTTCGAGGAAGAAAACAACAAATTGGATATAAGACAAATAGACAAGGTGATATTATAGAGACAAAGGTTGTGGTTGAAGGGCAACGCGGAAAAGATTTAATCTTATCCATTGATATGGAATTACAGCAGACCGTGGATAGGATTATAATAGAAGAATTAAGAAAGATTATTAAGAAATACCCGCACGATAACCGGCATATGACAGAGGCATTAGCGGTGGTCATCGAACCTAAAACAGGAGAATTATTAGCTGTTTCTGGTCAGCACTATAATCGAGAAAAAGATACATTTGAGAATGTAGCATACAAAACTATCTATGAGCAGCATATTCCGGGCTCAGCGGTAAAGGGAGCAACCGTATTAGCAGGATTACAATCCGGTGTTGTTGTACAAGGTGAAACGTTTTATGATAAACCTATGAAAATTAAAGGGACCCCAGAAAAAAGCTCCTACACGAATAGCACTCTAGGCTGGCTAAATGAAATAGATGCGCTAAAGGAATCATCTAATATTTATATGTTTAATATTGCACTACGGATGGGTGGAGAATATAACTACCAATATAATATGCCGGTTACATTTAATATGGATGCGTTTCAAGAGATGCGTAATTATTTCTATCAATTTGGGTTAGGTGTTGAGACAGGAGTTGATTTCCCAAATGAGGCGACTGGTTATAAGGGGACAGATCCTGTAGCAGGAAATCTTATGGATTTCGCTATTGGACAATATGATACCTATACAACTATGCAGCTTGCCCAGTATGTCTCTACCATTGCAAACGATGGCTTACGAGTTAAGCCCCACTTCCTAAAAGAAGTTCGAAACCCGAATACTTCAGACGAAACCATCGGGTCAGTATATAAGAATATGAATACTGAAGCAATTAATCGGATTGAAATGGACCTCGTAAATATTAAACGTGTTCAAGAAGGATTTCGCCGAGTATTTCAAGAACCCCGTGGAACTGCTTTTGCTGAGTTTCATGATAAGAAGTACAATGCGGTAGGTAAGACAGGTACAGCAGAGAATGAGTTTGAAGGAGATTATACCGAAAACCTTACCCTAATTAGCTATGCACCAATGGAGAATCCAGAAGTAGCATTAGCTATTGTAGTACCACATGCAGGACAGGGAGAGCACGTTAATGCTATCATTGGTGAACGTATTTTGGATGCATATTTCGATATGAAATAGGATGTTAATGTATAAGGGAAGGTCGAGAACCTTGTTTTGATATTGACTCCTATAAATGATAAAAGGAAGACGAAGCAATCTAAAGAAATTGGTTAAATGTTTGTAGAAAATAATACTATATCGTTTTAATGAGGATAAATAGTATAATTCATCCATTTTCGAAATTCAACACGACTTGGTGTCATATATTTGGCGTGTTAAAATTAACATGTCAAATACAAAACAAAAGGGATGATTCACTATTTCTAGTGAGATAAAAATGAACTATACCTCTGAAATGGAAAAAGCATTGCAAGCATCACATCAAATGGGGTACGCTGAATACTGTCGAAACTTAGACAATCGAATGCAAGTTGAAAAGAAAAGACAAGAAGAATACAACCAATGCAAGCAGCTATTGGCGGAAATTGATAGTAATCTTTTTAAATAATGTGAATGATGCTGAGGATGTTCAAATGAATATCCTCAGTTTTTTGTCGGAATTGCTGTAACTTGGACTATATAGGAATCGAAGCTATATTTGTTTGTTCAACCGTTCTACCTTCTATGTGGAGATGTCGGATGGAGTGGTCAATAAGAGTGCTTTTAGGAGGCATCTCTTTTGCATAGTAACATCTTCCCTATGCATCTTCTGTAGGAAGGAGGATAGGTTTAGCTTAGGTCACTTCTTACTATTAGGAAAGTATTAGACGATTCGGACTGTTAAGGGGACTCGCAATACCTTATAAATCAATACAAAACATAGTGAAAAACAATTAAAATATCATTCGATTTATACAACCTAAAAAAGTTGATAATCAATTCGAAATGCTATAAGATTGTAATGAGAATAAATTGAGAATGGATATCATTATTTATCATATCCAAATAAGATAACAATATATGGAGGTATCGATATGGCAGGATCTACATTAGAAATTAAAAATCTTCATGTTTCAATTGAAGGTAAAGAGATATTAAAAGGCGTTGATTTAACAATTAAAGGCGGAGAATTCCATGCAATAATGGGACCGAACGGAACAGGTAAATCAACTCTTGCATCTGCAATTATGGGACATCCGAAGTATGAAATTACTGAAGGGTCAGTTCTATTAAATGGCGAAGACGTATTAGAAATGGAAGTAGATGAGCGTGCACGTGCAGGTCTATTTTTAGCAATGCAATATCCTAGTGAAATTAGTGGTGTAACGACTTCTGATTTCTTGCGTTCTGCAATTAATGCTCGTCGAGAAGAAGGCGATGAAATTCCTTTAATGAAATTCATTAAGGATCTAGATAAAGACCTTGATTTCCTAGAAATCGATCAAAGCATGGCAACAAGATACTTAAACGAAGGATTCTCTGGTGGAGAGAAGAAGCGTAATGAAATCCTTCAATTAATGCAAATCAAGCCTGACATTGCAATTCTTGATGAAATTGACTCTGGTCTGGATATTGATGCATTGAAAGTAGTTTCAAAGGGTATTAACAAAATGCGCGGCGAAAACTTCGGTTGCTTAATCATTACACACTACCAACGTCTATTAAATTATATTACTCCAGACTTTGTACACGTGATGATGCAAGGTCGCGTTGTGAAATCTGGTGGTCCTGAATTAGCTCAACGTCTAGAAGCAGAAGGATATGACTGGATTAAAGAAGAATTAGGTATCGAAGACGAAACAGTTGGACAAAACGCTTAATAGTTAGGAGGGGTAATATGACTGTAGACACAAAGCTACCTTATGATAAAAGTTATATTGAACAGTTTTCTAGCGAACGTAATGAACCTGTATGGATGAAAGAATTACGTGTCAATGCACTAGAACAAGCTGAATCGTTAGAATTACCAAAACCAGATAAAACAAAAATTGGTAATTGGAATTTCACTCGTTTCAAGCATGTCGCTACAGGTGAAACCATTTCTTCATTAACAGAATTACCTGCAGAAATTCAAGATTTCTTTGATGTGGATAACTTACCAGAGAATCTTGTTATTCAACGTAATCATACTGTAGCTTTCGCTAAACTTAATGAAGACTTAATGAGTAAAGGTGTTATTTTCACTGATATTTTCACGGCTTTAAAAGAGCATGAGGATTTAGTGAAACGGTATTACATGAAAGATGCCGTATCCATTGATGAACATAAATTAACTGCTTTACATGCAGCGTTAATGAATGGTGGAATCTTTGTATATGTTCCGAAGAACGTACAAATTGAAGAACCACTTCAAGCGGTATTCTGGCAAGAGGATCCAGAAGTAGCACTTGTAAACCATGTACTAGTAGTTGCAGATGAAAATAGTGAAGTAACGTATGTGGAAAACTATATTTCAAATAACAAAGAAGAAGCAACTGTAGCTAATATTGTAACGGAAGTAATTGCACTAGATAATGCGAAGATATCTTTCGGTGCGGTGGATAACTTTGCTGCAGGAACCACTACTTATATTAATCGTCGTGGTGTCGCTTACCGTCACGCAACTATCGACTGGGCTCTTGGCCAAATGAACGATGGTAATACTGTATCGGAGAATGTGACACACCTAATTGGTGATGGCTCCGTTTCCAATGCAAATGCTGTAACAGTTGGACGTGGAAAACAGATTCAAAACTTTACTGCAAAAATTGCCCAATGGGGTAAAAATTCGGACGCACAAATCCTGCAACGCGGTGTTATGAAAGAAAGTGCAACTTCAATATTTAATGCAATTGGGAAAATTGAGCACGGTGCATCTGGTGCGAATAATGAGCAAACCTCTCGTGTCCTTATGTTAAGTGAAAAAGCCCGTGGAGATGCTAACCCAATTCTACTTATTGATGAAGATGATGTAACAGCAGGACACGCCGCATCTGTAGGACGTGTTGATCCAATGCAATTGTATTACTTGATGAGCCGTGGTATTACACAAGAAGAAGCAGAGCGTTTAATTATTCATGGATTCTTAGATCCAGTAGTATCTCAATTACCTATTGCTGCAGTTAAGAAGCAATTGGAACAAGTAATTGAAAGGAAAGTTAACTAATGGATATAAAAGCCATCAGACAAATGTTTCCGATTCTTGATCAGGAAGTCAATGGCCATCCATTAGTTTATCTGGATTCTTCTGCTACTTCTCAAAAGCCAATCTCTGTTATAGAAGCTGTTGAGAAGTACTATCGTTTTGATAATGCTAATGTCCACCGAGGTGTTCATACGCTTGGTTCTCGTGCTACGGATCAATATGAAGGTGCACGAGAAAAGGTTCGGAGATTCATTAATGCAAGAAGTACTGGAGAAATTATTTTTAATCGTGGTACTACTACTGGGATTAATTCAGTTGCCTTAAGCTATGGGCGAGCTAACTTAAAACCAGGTGATGAGATTCTAATTACGCCTATGGAGCATCATAGTAATATTATTCCTTGGCAACAAGCAGCAAAAGCAACTGGAGCGACATTATCCTATGTTCCATTACAGGATGATGGTACAGTAGCGTTAGAAGATTATCGGCAATTAATTACGGATAACACGAAGATTGTAGCAATTGCACATGTTTCCAATGTATTGGGTACAATAAACCCGATTAAAGAAATTGCTAAAATTGCGCATGAAAAGGGTGCTATTCTAGTAGTAGATGGTGCACAAGGTATTCCACATATGAAAGTGGATGTTCAAGATTTGGACTGTGACTTCTATGCTTTTTCTGGACATAAAATGCTTGCACCAACTGGTATTGGTGTACTTTATGGAAAAAGAGAGTTATTAGAAGAAATGGAACCAGTTGAATTTGGAGGCGAAATGATTGATTTTGTTTCCCTCCAAGATTCCACTTGGAAAGAGCTTCCTTGGAAATTTGAAGGTGGTACACCAATTATTGGCGGTGCTATTGGTCTAGCTACTGCGATCGACTTTTTAGAAGAAGTAGGCATGGATAATATATTAGCACATGAGCAAAAGTTAGCGGATTATGTCATGGACCGATTACGTACTGTTGAAGGAATTAAAGTATATGGACCAGAACACCGAGCTGCTCTTGTAACATTTAATCTTGGAGATGTTCATCCACATGATGTAGCAACTGCATTAGATTCCTTTGGTATTGCTGTTCGAGCGGGACATCATTGTGCCCAACCATTAATGAAGTGGTTAAATGTTACAGCAACAGCAAGAGCAAGCTTTTATCTATATAATACCGAAGAAGATGTAGAAAAATTAGTAGACGGACTCTTGAAGACGAAGGAGTTTTTCGGTCATGTCTTTTAACAATTTGGAAACACTGTACAGACAAGTCATCATGGATCATTATAAAAATCCAAGAAACCGAGGAGAACTCGAGGGTGATGCACTAACGGTGGATATGAACAACCCTACTTGTGGAGATCGAATTCAACTTCAGCTTCAAGTAGAAGATGGAATCGTAATGGACGCGATGTTCCAAGGAGAAGGGTGTTCCATCAGTATGTCCTCTGCATCGATGATGACACAAGTAATTAAAGGAAAGAAAGTATCTGAAGCATTGGCAATGTCTAAGCTCTTTTCTGACATGATGCTTGGGGAAGAAATTGAGTCGGATTTGGACTTAGGAGATGCACAGGCACTTAGCGGTGTATCACAGTTCCCAGCCCGAATTAAATGTGCAACCCTAGCATGGAAAGCAATGGAAAAAGGAGTTCATGAAAAAGACTAGCATTACGTACGATACTATAAGGAGGGTTTATAATGGCAAAGAAAGCGCCTGAAATAGAAGAGTATAAATATGGCTTTCGTGATAAAGACGTTTCCATTTTCCGTACAGAACGTGGTTTAACACGAAGAGTCGTGGAAGAAATTTCTAAAATGAAAGAAGAACCTGAATGGATGCTAGATTATCGCCTAAAAGCATTAGAGCATTTCTATGAGCGTCCAATGCCACAATGGGGTGGAGATCTATCAGGACTTGATTTCGATGAGATTGTTTATTATGTAAAGCCATCTGAAAAACAAGGTAGAACTTGGGATGAGGTACCTGCTGAAATCAAGCAAACATTCGACCGTTTAGGTATACCAGAAGCAGAGCAAAAATACTTGGCAGGGGTGTCTGCTCAATATGAGTCAGAAGTTGTATACCATAGCTTAAAAGAGGACTTAGAAGAGTTAGGAATTGTATTTAAAGATACAGATACGGCTCTTAAAGAAAACGAAGAGTTATTTAAGGAGTACTTTGGTACCGTAATTCCTTATTCTGATAATAAATTTGCAGCGTTAAACTCTGCAGTATGGTCTGGTGGATCATTTATTTATGTTCCAAAAGGTGTAAAAACAAATACGCCACTTCAAGCATATTTCCGTATTAACTCTGAAAATATGGGACAGTTTGAAAGAACATTAATTATCGTGGATGAAGGTGCATCTGTTCATTATGTAGAAGGATGTACAGCTCCAGTGTATACAACCAACTCACTTCATAGTGCGGTTGTTGAAATTATTGTTAAGAAAGATGCGTATTGCCGTTATACAACCATCCAAAACTGGGCAAATAACGTGTATAATCTAGTTACAAAGCGTGCTGTTTGCGACGCTAATGCAACTATGGAATGGATTGATGGTAATATCGGTTCCAAATTAACGATGAAATATCCTGCAGTTCTTCTTAAAGGTGAAGGGGCTCGTGGTAACACGATTTCTATTGCTATTGCAGGTAAAGGGCAAGTACAAGATGCAGGTGCAAAAATGCATCATTTAGCACCAAACACATCTTCTACAATTGTGTCGAAGTCATTCTCTAAGCAAGGTGGTAAAGTATCTTACCGTGGTATCGTTCACTTTGGACGTAAAGCAGATGGTGCACGTGCGAATATTGAGTGTGATACCCTTATCCTTGATAATGAATCAACTTCAGATACGATTCCTTACAATGAGATTTTAAATGATAATATCTCACTTGAACACGAAGCAAAAGTTTCTAAAGTATCGGAAGAACAACTATTCTACTTAATGAGTAGAGGTTTAACCGAGGAAGAAGCTACTGAAATGATCGTAATGGGCTTCATTGAACCATTTACAAAAGAACTTCCAATGGAATATGCGGTAGAAATGAACCGTTTAATTAAATTCGAGATGGAAGGCTCAATCGGTTAATACCTTTAAAATATTTATGTAGTGCTGTTTAAGGCAGTAATTACTAACAATTCGGTTGTGCCTGCTTTGTGCCGACCTTGAAATTATCTTTGCGTATAGAAGACGAACGATATAAGTTCGTCTTCTATTTTTCTATATGAAGCTACATGTTCGTAATCATAAGATAATCTGCTGCATCCAATTGCACCTGACCGTTATTCAATCGTAAAGATTTCATTAAATAGTTCGGTAGGAATCTTTACAAAACAATGCTAAAATGAACATTATAGAGGAATAAAGGACAGAGGTTTTTAATTTGGTATTTTTAATTTGTATAATAGTTGGCATTTTAACAGCATTTGTTGGTAGTCTAGTTGGGCTTGGTGGTGGTGTAATATTAATCCCAATTCTCATCCTGCTTTACCAGTTTGTACCAGGATTTGAATGGGCAACACCACAGGCAATAGTTGGTATTTCTTTAATCACAATGATATTTACTTCTTTAGCGTCGACACTTGCTTATCTGAAAGATGGTAGAGTAGATTATAAAACCGGATTACTTTTCTTATTCGGAAGTATTCCAGGTAGTATATTAGGATCTTGGCTGAATCAATTTATGGAGACTGAAGCATTTTTATTGTATTTTGGCGTATTAGTGATAGGGATTTCCATGTTGTTTTTTATAAAGCAAAAGCCACACAATAGAACGGTATCCAATGGCAAGAATCAACGGACATTTCATGTTGATGGAAAGGTTTATCACTATACTGTTTCTACTTGGTTTGCTTTTTTCCTTTCTTTAATTGTTGGTACATTGTCTGGATTGTTTGGAATAGGTGGGGGATCGATTATGGTCCCAGCGATGATTTTACTATTCGGATTTCCAGTACACATCGCAACAGCTACATCAATGTTTATGATCTTTTTTGTAAGTATTATTGGTGCTACGACACATATTGCTCTCGGGCATATTGTCTGGGAATATGTACTATTCTTCATCCCTGGAGCATGGATTGGTGGCAAGCTGGGGGCTAAGGTAAGCCAAATATTAAAAGGTAAGACATTGGAGTGGATTTTAAGAATAACATTAGTGCTAATTGGTATACGCATGATTATAAATGGGTTAACAGGTTAAGGAGATTTTTTATGCAAGAGAATTTATATTTCTATTACACAAATGACTTACATAGTAATTTTGAACAGTGGCCTAGAGTTGCAACCTTTATGAAGGAAGCAAAAGCAAAAAGAGAAAGAAATAATGAATCATATTGGCTAGTGGATATTGGAGATCATGTGGATAGGGTCCATCCGATTTCGGAAGCGTTATTGGGGAAAGGAAATGTATCATTATTAAATGATCTTGGTTATGATTTGGTAACAATTGGTAACAATGAGGGGATAACATTTGGGCATGAGGAGTTGTTTCATCTGTATGATGACGCAACTTTTCCTGTTGTTTGTGCTAATTTAGAGAGTTTACAAAACCAATTACCAGATTGGCTTCAATCCACCGCAATTATAAAAAGCCTACACGGTGTGAGGATAGGTGTGATAGGGCTTACGGCACCTTTTAATGATTATTATGAGTTATTAGGATGGCATGTTTCTGACCCATATGACGTGTTAGAGACTATGGTTCATGTGCTGAAAGAAAAGACAGATATAATTGTGTTATTGTCACACTTAGGTATTAGTGAGGATCAAGAAATCGCTAGAAGATTTCCGGATATTGATGTCATCATGGGCGGCCATACGCATCATCTGCTCCGTACTGGTGAGGCGGTTAATCAAGCAATAATTACGGCAGCAGGGAAACATTGTCATTATATCGGTGAGGTAATGTTGACCTGGGATCATGAGCAGCAAAAGCTTATTAACAAGCAAGCCCATACAACCGATATTTCGGAATTCTCTATTGATAAAGCTACAAAAGAGACATTAGATAATCTACAAGCACGAGCAGATCGGATTCTAGATGAAAAAGTGGTTGAACTTACAGAATCTATTGAGGTTAACTGGTATCAGCAGTCAGAAATTATGCAGCTTCTAACGAATAAAATTAGGAACATAACGGAAGCCGATTGTGCGATGTTTAATACTGGATTATTATTAGAAGGTTTTCCAAAGGGTGAAATAACACTTGGAGATATTCATCGAGTATGCCCGCATCCCATTAATCCTTGTATAGTAGAACTTACTGGTGCTGAGCTGCTTGAAGTTGTTCGAGCATCCCTTACAAGAGAGTTTATGGAGTTTCCCTTAAAAGGGTTTGGTTTCCGGGGGAAAGTATTAGGAAGAATGGTTTTCTCAGGGATAGAGGTTGAGACGGCCTTTCATCAGAATGGACAGGAATATGTAGTCCAAGTGCTTATGGGAGAGGAACCAGTCGATATTGAACGTAACTTTAGTGTGGTAGTAGCTGATACCTTTACATTTGGTCGATTATTACCTGAAGTTGCGAAATCAGATAAGAAATCCTATATGCTACCAAAGTTTATGAGAGATTATCTAAGAGACACGCTTATGGAGCATTTTTGATAGTTAAACCGGGTTTGGGCTCATATGCTCCGGGGTTAAAGTCGTGACACATGACCTCCTATTTGCATAGTAATATATGGAGCATGCAAAGGAGGCGTCATGGATGATTACGATAAATCCTCTTGAAGTAAACGGCATTATGTTCACTGCAATTAAGGTGGAACTTCCTAAAACAAATCTGTTAATGATAACCAATGAAATTGGGTATATCATGTGTGGGGCACTGGATGTAGATTTATTAAGTGAAAAATTAAAAGATCGTCAAGTGATTGCTGCAAGAGCAGTAGGAGTACGTACCATTGAAGATTTATTAGAGGCTCCTCTTGAAAAAGTTACCGAAGCTTCAAAAGAGCAATTTGGCTGGAAAGTAGGAATGAGTGGAAAAGAAGCCTTAAAACGAATAGCGTAAAATGTCTCCGTTGTGAGGCATTTTTTTTTAGTAAAATATCTAGGAAACCGCAGACAGATGTTCATTCTTAAGATAGCTTTTTCAAAGCAGATTTGATACTATATGGTTATAATAATGTCGAAAAATGCCGCTTTTACCAAAGGCTGGTTAGGAGTACATGAATGAGATTAGTCGCTACAGCATCAGCTCAACCAGGAGATATTCTGGGACAAACGATATATCGTGATAATGGTACCATTTTACTCCATAATGGAGTCCCACTTACAAAGAGGCTTATTGAGCGGTTAGGGGAACAAGGAATAACATATGTTTATATTGAAGATGAAAGAACAAAAGATATTGTGATTGAGCCAGTGATATCGGAACGACTTCGACAGGATGCTACATCTTCTATGAAAAGGCTTTTTGGTAGTATTCAAGCACATAAACTAAACAAAAATTCCTCTGTGTTAGATGAAGAGGGGAAGAATCTAACGGATATAATTGGTAGAATAATGGCTGAAATAGATAGTCATGATGAATCGATTACACTGTTAACGGATATTTATCTAACGGATGACTATGTTTTCCAACATTCTTTAAATGTTACTATCTATTCCTTAGCAATTGGTGCTGAGTTAAAGTTAAATGCAAAAGAGTTAAGTGAACTTGGTAAAGGGGCAATGCTTCACGATATTGGAAAGGTGTTCATTGATCCTGATATTGTCCAAAAGCCAGAACGACTTACAGATGAAGAGTTTGCCATCATGAAAACCCATACTACGCTAGGGTATGAGCTATTAAGAAAGAATTATAATTATTCCGCTGTTGTGGCACATTGTGCATACCAGCACCATGAAAGAATAGATGGTAGTGGATATCCACGTGGATTAAAAGGCAATGAAATTCATTTGTTTGCACAAATTATTGGTGCAGCAGATGTCTTTGATGCAGTTACAAGTAATCGAGTATATCGAAAGGCCATGCTTCCTCATGAGGGGCTTGAGCTCCTATACAGTAGTGCCATTAATCAATTCGATATTCGAATTATTGAGGCCTTCAAAAACAGTGTAGCTGTTTATCCTAATGGAATTTCAGTTGAATTAAATGATAAACGACAAGGTGTTGTTGTTCATCAGAACAAACATATTTGTGATCGACCTGTCATTAGAATTCTGAAAGAAGAGGAGCGAGAGGTTGAACCTTACACGATTGATTTATCGAAGCTACTGAATGTTATGATTACCAAATGTAACCTGGTCTAAAATTTTTGTCCTACCCTCCTTAGAACAAGCATAGATTTGTACTGAGGAGGTATTTTTATGAGAAGGCATCGAATCGGTTTTAAAGGTGGAAGAACAACACCTCCATCGCGATATATATTAATGGTTTCATTTATATTAGTTATTGTGATAACGTATTTTAGCTTAGAATTTATTGATAAGAAGATAACCCCGACCATCATGGAAGTTGCAGAGACAAAAACAAGGGAATTTGCTACTAGAGGAATTAACTCAGCTGTAAAGTTTGCTGAAGAATATACGTTTGAAGATGTGGCTATAACAGAAAAAAATGAGGCTGGTTATATTTCGATAGTCGGTTGGGATTCCTCTGTTGTTAATAAGATCAATCGAGCTGCAACAGACCGTGTGGAAGAGTTTTTTCATAGTATGAATCGAGGAACTCCTCCCCAATATAGCGACCCTCTTGGAGAACCAGACGTGTATGGGAACACGGTGGAAGAACTAGTTGATCGTGATCCAACTGTTATCGAAATACCAATCGGCCAAGCAACTGGGAATTCTATTTTAGCTAATCTAGGTCCAAGGTTACCGGTTAACTTAGAGCTAGTAGGTAGTGTTGAGACAGAATTAATAGAGGAAAAAGAACAGTTAGGGATTAATAATGTCTTTGTTTCACTCTATGTTCAGGTAGAGGCAGATGTCCAAATTGTTATACCATTTACAACGGAAGTGACAAAAGTAAGTACTAGAATATTGATTGACAAAAACTTAGTAATGGGAGAAGTACCAGAATTTTTTGGAGGTACAAGTGGGAATCCATCTATCGCAGTTCCGAAAGAAGACTTGCAAGATGAATAAAATCATAGTATAGTATATTCATAATTTCATAATAAACCTTATCAGATCGGTGAGGTAGAGGTGCGAACAAGATGAGTAATCAATAGGAGAATGACAACGATGATTATTGATGAAAGGCTCGTTTGCCGAAGCGTAATAAGGGTCGAACTTATTATTGCTGGGGTGTCTTTGAATAAGAGGCACACTGTCATGCTGGAAATGGGCATGGAGAACTACAGATCGAAATGGAGGATAACGTATATGCATAAGCAATGATAGGTTATTTTCTATCATTGCTTTTTTGTGTAGAAAAAGAAATTTTGTCAAGCGTATCTCCATGGTCACACAGCACATACTAATTACATCAATGGAGGTAGTAATATGGAAGGAACAATTTATTCTCTTATTCCCGCAATTATCATGCTTGTTTTAGTTTTATTAACTAGAAAGGTACTAATATCATTAGGAGTAGGAATTGCAGTAGGAGCATTATTGATTCACGATTTTCATGTGTGGGGTAGTATAAAGGAAATCTGGAGTGCTTTTTATGGGATAGTCATCTCGGATGGAGCACTTAATACTGGTGGTCTTCAGTTAATAGGATTCTTACTCTTATTAGGAATGATGACTGCTTTACTACAAGCATCAGGAGGCAGTAGAGCCTTTGGTAATTGGATGATGGCTAGAATTAAGACACGAAGAGGCGCACAGCTTATGGCTCCGATTTTAGGTATTATTATATTTATCGATGATTATTTTAATGCCTTAGCTGTAGGACAGATTGCAAGACCTTTAACAGATAGACATAATATTTCTCGAGCAAAACTAGCATATTATATCGATTCAACTTCAGCACCCATCACAGTTATATCACCGATTTCTAGCTGGGGAGCTTATCTAATTGGTGTTGTTGGTGGATTAGTAGTGATGACAGGATTACAGCCATTAGAGGCTTTCATAAGAATGATTCCATATAATCTTTATGCAATTGGTGCATTATTACTTGTCTTTATAACGGCCTTCTTTAACTTAAATATTGGACCCATGAAAAAGCACGAAAATCATGCCATAACAACTGGTGAAGTTATTCCTAAAGGTAAAACTGTTCCAGGAGATTTAACGAATGCATTCAAGCCAAGTGAAAAGGGAAGTGTCTATCATTTATTAATTCCGATCATTGTTTTATTAGTTACGACGATAAGCTCCATGATAATAACTGGAGCAAGAGGAAGTGGTGATACGGTCACATTACTTTCTATTTTTGAGAATACGAATGTTAACTTCTCCTTATTTATTGGTGGAATTGCTGCAGTACTCGTTGCATGTCTATTATATCTAGGTCAGGGAAAACAAGAGGCGAAGACGGGGATTGTATTAGTCGAAGGGATTAAAGCAATGCTTCCAGCTATCTATATTCTATTATTAGCGTGGATGATTGGTTCGATTATTTCAACTTTAGAAACAGGTGAATTTCTAGCAACTGTAGCCGAAAATGCTAGTATTAGTCCTAGTATTTTACCAGTCATTTTCTTTGTTATTTCAGGTCTGATGGCGTTGTCCACTGGTACTTCTTGGGGAACATTCGGAATTATGCTGCCAATCGCCGCTAATGTCATGGCCATTGCAGATACGGAGTTAATTATCCCATCATTAGCTGCAGTGCTGGCTGGGGCAGTATTTGGAGATCATGTTTCACCAATATCGGATACAACGGTTCTTTCTTCAACTGGAGCAGGCGCTAATCATATTGATCACGTGATTACGCAACTACCATATGCATGTATTGTAGCGGTCGCTTCCATTATCGGTTATATCTTAATTGGGGTAACAGGTAGTCTTTTAGTAGGACTATTAGCTACGATTGTTATCATTATTCTAATAGGATTAATCGTTCATACACTTAATAAGAAGCAGTAATTATAATGTAATCGAGAAATAATCTAGAGTTTAACACTATCTTTTATAATGACACATAATCCTGGGACATAACGAAAAGAATTAAATGTAAAACCGAATGATACGCGATACTAGCTCCGGAAATATACGTAGACTCCTGCGGCAGGATAGGGCAAGGTTGAGACCTCTAAAGAAGTAGCACGAGGAGGCTAAGGCAGCCGCCCGGCGGCAAGGTAGACGCTGTGATGTTTCTATCGAGCAGATGTCGCCCCTGTACTGGAAGCAACCGCAAGTATATTTCTGGAGCGGGGTCCTTGCTCATCATTCGGTTTTTCCTTTAAGATAAATTCTTTGTCCCGGCCTCTTGTAGTGTTATTTACGGTAGAGTTAAACTCTTTTTTCATCCATAAATTCCCAAATTTTCAATAAACAAAAAATTTAAAAAATACTTTGACATAAGTAAAAAGTACCGTTATAATACAGACAAGTTCAGTAATTTCAGAAAACTAACACAACTGAAATGATAAGAATAGCTATTCACCTGACTTATTAACACTTTACATAGTGTAATGAGAAAAAATAACATGAGGAGGTCTTTGAATGGAAACACGTTCTCAATGGGGGACAAGAGCTGGGTTTATTTTGGCTGCAGTTGGATCTGCTATTGGTCTAGGAAACATTTGGCGTTTCCCTGCTGTAGCCTATGAAAATGGTGGAGGAGCTTTCTTAATTCCTTACTTGTTTGCGTTATTAACTGCTGGGATTCCAATCCTTATTATGGAATTCACAATTGGCCATAAACATCGTGGATCTGCTCCATTATCGTTTAGAAGAATGAATAAGAAAACAGAAGTTATTGGTTGGTGGGCTGTCTTAGTTGCCTTTGTAATCTCCACATACTATTCTGTTATTATTGCCTGGGCAATGTCTTATTCAGTATTCTCTTTCAATTTAAATTGGGGGGAGGATACAGGTGGATTCTTAATGGGAGAATACCTAAAGCGTACGGTTGAACCTGGTGAAATAGGTAGTATGGTCCCTGGTGTATTAATTCCATTGCTACTTGTTTGGGTAATCACATTAGGAATTCTTTTTAAAGGTGTTAAAAAAGGTATTGAAATTGCTAACCGTATTTTTATTCCAGCATTGATTGTTATCTTTCTAATTATCGTTATTCGGGCAATTACTCTACCTGGTGCTTTAGATGGATTAGAAGCGTTCTTTACACCAGATTTTAGTAAGATTATGAGTGCAGATGTATGGGTAGCGGCCTACGGGCAAATATTCTTTAGTTTATCGATAGCCTTTGCGATCATGATTACCTATTCAAGTTATTTACCAAAGAAATCAGATATAACCAATAATGCATTTATCACAGGATTTGGTAACTCTAGTTTTGAAATTCTTGCTGGTATTGGTGTATTTGGAATACTTGGATTTATGGCAGCACAACAAGGAGTAGGAGTGGATGAGGTGGTAACGGCTGGAATTGGGTTAGCGTTTGTTGTATTTCCTGAAATTATCAACCAATTCCCTGGACTGAATTCGCTTTTTGGATTCTTATTCTTTGCATCACTTGTATTAGCAGGTTTATCATCATTAATCTCCATTACCGAAACTTATGTAGCTGGATTAGTTGATAAATTTAAAATATCGAGAACGAAAGCAGTGGCATTTGGTGGTGGATTAGCAGCACTGATTTCTCTTCTATTTGCTACACAAGGTGGGCTATATTTCCTAGACGCTGCAGATTACTTTATTAATCAATTTGGTGTTGCCTTAATTGGTTTAGTAGAAGTGGTGTTAATTGCATGGATCCTAAGACAACTGAAAGGCATAAAAGAACATGCAAACGATATTTCTGACATAAAGCTGGGCTCTTGGTGGACGATAAGTCTAACTATTATTACACCATTAGTATTAGGTTTTATGATGGTTAGGTTATTAAAGCAGAATTTATTAAGAGAATTCGATACTCCTACCGGCAACTATGAAGGTTATTCCAATGCATTCATCCTTTGGGGTGGTTGGGCCGTAGCAATTGGGGCATTAGTAATTGGTATTATACTGGCCATAACGAAGTGGAAAAAGCCCTCAGTAGAAGAAGAATCTCTCAAAAAGGAGGCACAATAAGATGAGTTGGATTATTTTTATGATACTATCTATTGTCATTGTTTGGGGAGGTTTAGCAACGAGTATTTGGTGGGCAGTAAAAACAGCGAAGCAAGCAAAATAATGTGAAATAAGTGTTTAGGGAAAAGGCTGGGACATAACTTAAAAGAATTAAATGTAAAACCTAATGATATACAATACTAGCTCCGGAGCGTGGACATTGCTCATCATTTGGTTTTTCCTTTAAGATAAATTCTTTTGTCCCAGCCTCTTCCTTTTTCATACTGCCAGTTAGTTGTTTAGAAATGGTTACCTTGGACTTTTTAACTATTATTTATTCTTTGCCATTCTTTCCCATTTTCGTAAATATGGATAAGGATCAAAGGACCACTCACTATATCCATTATCTTTGTACATTCCATAATGCAAATGCGGTGGGAATTTTCCAGATGTGCCAGGAGGTCCATACCCTGTTGATCCAACGCTTCCTATTACATCACCAGGCTTAACAATCTGTCCAACTTTAAGCTCTTCTTCATATCCGCTTAAATGGGCATAATAATGATAGATATTAAAAATATCTCGGATGCCAATTCTCCATCCACCATATAAATTCCATCCCTTCAACTCTACAACACCATACGTAGTGGAATGGACAGGTGTTCCATAGTCAGCGAATATATCTGTACCTTCATGTATTCGATTTCCACCAAACCCTCTGCGATCTCCCCATGTATTCCGGTAACTGTAATTATAATTAGTGGCAACGGGAAAATCTCGGTCAGTAAGATGGATACCATTAAACTTTTTGAATACTTTGGCTGTATTCTTAATCGTTTGTACCGTTAAATCTCTATTATAATAATTCCATAAGGCAATTTTAAAATCCTCTTCTGTATAACCATATTTTTTAATATAGGAAGCCATTGTATATAGAACATCTTCGCCATTAGTAGGGTCAGCCTTATGATCTCCATTTCCATCCTTACCAATTCCCTGAAATAATTGAATGGTATTGATGTCCGTGGAATTATTCCCAGCTCCATACCATATTTCATCAGGTATTCTTATAGAGATTACTTGGTCTTCCTCAATATCCTTGTGTATTTGCCTTTCATATTGGTCTACAGCAGCAATAAAATACCATGGTATTTCTGTAATGGTTTCAGTTTTTTTATATAAAGCCAATCGCTGGTCATAGATGGTTTCCTCTTTTTTTTCATCAGCCAAAACAGATGCTGGAAGAATACAAAGGATAGTAAAAAGTAGTAAGACAGGATAGTATGTTTTATTTTTCATTTCTTCACCTCTTTTTGGAACAGGAATTGGACTAACGATTAGTTAGTCCGTTGTCTCCTCACTATCTTGTCTCCCTTGTGGTGACTTTTCCATTTGTGTAATAATTTGATCAATGGTGTTATCATAGTTTTTATTCTGCGTAGAAGAATTATGCAGGCTTTGGATATCTTGGATTAGTGCCTGATTATCAGACACATACACATCATAGAAACCAGGAAGAATAGATATAGCTGTTTTACTCGCGATATCAGCTGCGATTGCTCGGTCCATTCCTTCGTCATGATCATATGCAATTAATACCTCTTCATCTGTTACTAAAGTAGCTACTCGGTTAAATGCTTCATTTCTAAGAATAAATCTGGCTATCATATCAGCCATTTGTGCACGATTAATCGTTGCAATATGGTCTTCTTCAGTATCCATATTCAATTGATCCCTAGTATAATTAACATAGCCTAATTTATCATTAGCATTTGACGTGTTTTGGGTTTTGTTTTCCCTGTTGGGATCTAATTCATCTAACATTTGCTCTCGTTCACCAGAAGAGTTATCCGTATGTGCACAAGCCGTTAGGATAATTCCTAGTGCTAAGATGCTTAATAAACGTAACATGTCTAATACCTCCTATTCGTTACAAGTAGAACTAATCATAGTTTGTTGTAAATATAAGAATTCATGCAATAAAAAACAGAATAGATGTAACTAGTAAAAGTATGGTAAACTATATACAATGCATGAGGGGTGAGTTTACTTGATCGAACTATTTGGAAAAAATTACGAGTTAATTGAAAATGTAAAAGATGGATTTCAACAAAAAGCACTAGAAGATCGGTATTCTGACATCTTGAAAAAGTATGATTTTATTGTTGGAGATTGGGGTTATGATCAACTCCGCTTAAAAGGTTTTTATCATAACCATAATTCAAAGGCTTCCGAGGACTCTAAAATCAGTGCGTTAGACGATTACCTATATGAATACTGTAACTTCGGCTGTGCATACTTTGTCCTTCAGAAAAAGGATTAATACATAGGACAGGCCATTTTACTATACTAATGGATAGAAATAAATGGCCTGTCCATAAGGAAAAGGATCACTCCTCTTGTTCAGGATTGACATCGTCAGGGTGATCATGAATAGGGTGTGATCCTTCTATTTGCCTAGGAAGATCTTCGTGTAACTGTTTATATGGATATACAAATGCACTTAATCTTCGCTGCCCATTCTCCCACGGTGTTGATTTACTATGGATTACTTCATCCTTGTTGACGGTGGAACCAAATGCTCCTTCTGGAAATTCCTCTGGTATTAGATAATTTTTTTGGTCCCGTACATTAGAAAAATCAGAGAATTGTTTTTTATCTTTTTTACCCATTATCCTCTCAACCCTTTCTTTTTTATATCATTTCCGTGGACTTAAAAATTACTTTTCCATTTGTTGGTTTCTTCACTATTTTGCGGTAGTATTAAAGACATAAGCGTTTAAAATTTATGCTATGATATATAGGTAAACCAAAGCTGGAGGGTCGTATAATGTATTTTGTAGATAGAAAAAAAGTAGAGGATACTTTACAATTTATTGAGCATCTTTTGATTGAATATAAAGAACTGAAGGTCGATTCTTATCAGGAAAAACTCGCACTAGAAAGGTTAGTTCAATTATTAATCGAGTCTATTATTGATGTTGGAAATATGATGATAGATGGGTTTATTATGCGAGATCCAGGTAGTTATGAGGATATTATTGATATTTTAGAGGATGAAAAAGTAATTCCCCAATCAGAAAGCAGTGCCTATAAAGCGGTAATTGAACTAAGGAAAACCTTGGTTAAAGATTATTTACATGTGAATCATGAGGAATTAAATGAGGTCATCTCAACTAACCTTGCAGTTCTTAACCAATTCACCGCCAGAATTCGCGACTATTTAAAAAATGAACTTGACGTGGCAAATGCATTTACGAAAGAGTAAGGAGAATTGTAGTGAAGGATTATCAAGGCTATTTAATTGATCTAGACGGAACAATGTATCGTGGAAATGAAGTAATTGATGAGGCACCAGCATTTATACAAGAGTTAAACAAACGGAACATCGATTATTTATTTTTAACAAATAACTCATCCAAAACCCAGGCTCAAGTATCGGAAAAATTAAATCAGCTTGGGATTGAATCAAATCAAGATAATGTATTTACCACCAGTATGGCTACTGCTAAATACATTAAACAACATTATCCCAATGGGCGTTGTTATTGTATTGGCGAGGTAGGGTTATTTGATGCGATAGAACGGGAAGGGCTAACTGTAATAGATGATAGTGATTGCGATGTAGTCGTTATGGGGATAGATCGCAATATAAGCTATGAAAAGTTAGCGAAAGCGTCACTTGCAGTTCGTAATGGTGCGGCCTTTATATCTACTAATAGTGATAATGCCTTACCAACAGAACGGGGTCTCATGCCAGGAAATGGTGCACTTACCTCTGTCGTGTCGGTTAGTACAGGTGTAGAACCGCAATTTATTGGTAAACCAGAGACAATTATTGTGGAACAGGCATTAGAGGTTCTTGGAACAACGCAGAAAAATACGATTTTGGTTGGCGATAATTACAATACAGATATCAAGGCTGGCATTAATTCTGGAATTGATACATTGATGGTATTTACTGGAGTTACACCATTTGAAGCGTATGAATCTTTACCCGTTAAGCCTACTTACTTTATCCGAGATTTAAGTGAATGGTTTAAATGATAGAGGAAAAGGGTGTAGAGTGTATCGTTTCTGTCTAGAATTATACGAGGCTGGAACATAACTAAAAGAATTAAAGGAAAAACCGAATGATACACGATACTAGCTCATCATTCGGTTTTTCCTTTAATATAAATTCATTTGTTCCAGTCGCTTTCCTCTAGTAAGGTTGAACCAAATAACGATTAATGTACTCAGTTTATAATTTGAAAGCTTCGCGGAAGGCCCCGCAGATGTTTTTTACCGCTAGCGGTTGGGCATATTTCCGAAATGAACGATTACTTAGCATCCTCTGCAGCGTGGGCTAGTCTACTGGAAGCAGCAGCTGCTATCGCTCCAACTATATCATCAAGAAAGGTATGACATTCACCGGTAGATTTGTCATTAAGTTTTTGTAAGATTCCAGGCTTTTGTTTATCGATAAAACCGTAATTCGTAAAACCGATTGAACCATAAACATTAACAATGGAAAATGCTATTATTTCATCTACTCCATATAATCCTTCATCAATTTCGATTGTTGTCTGCAGTGGTTCTTCTAACATCTTCTGCTCAGCAAGCTTATCGAGTTGAATACCGGTAAGGATGGCATTTTGTACCTCTCGTTTTTCTAATACACGATCTACATTATATAGACAATCCTCCATACTTAAGTCTTCATGATATTTTGACTGTAAATAATACACTAGCTCAGCAATGTCTTTTAATGTAACACCTCTTTCTTTTAATAACTCTCTAGCTTTTTGTTCAAGCACGCTTTGGTTAATTTTTTTATCCATGATAGTACTGATTCTCCTTTTAATGGTTAAGATTAGCTAAGTTTCTCATACATTTATAGTAATGGTGTGTGGGAGGGAATCTTGATGAAAGAAATATTGTTAGTTAATTATAATGTTCATACAACAGAACAAGTAATAATTAATGGTAGAGAAGGATTTAGGGATCATGATTACTTTTATTTTATCATTTCCGCAAGAAACAAGGAAATGATTCATTTAGAGCAAGCAGCACTTGCCTATTATCTTTCCGAAATTGGTTATAATCATACAGCAGTTCCAATACCAACAATGGGAAAAAGCTGGTTTGTTGAAAAAGATCATCATCCATATTTGGTGCTACGAGTACCAGCAGTCCAAGAGAAAATTGTGAAATCACCTGGAACGTTATTAGCGGAGTTTCATAACCAAACGGCTACATACAGTTATGAACCACAAGAAATTTCTAGTTATGGCCAATGGAAGGAATTATGGATCAAAAAATTAACAGCCTATGAACAGAAAATTAAGCAAGATGCAGATTCTATGCATAATAAATATTATCGCTTATTAGTGGATGTCTTTCCTTATATAATTGGAATAAGTGAGAATGCTATTCAATACTTACAGGAGAGTGAAAGTGATAAACGGTTTCATCAAGGTGATCAAGGAGTATTTGCATTTCGCAGATACAAGGATCATTTGGCTCAACCAGTAATTTGGACGGACGAATTAGTGTATGATCATCCAACACGAGATTTAGCTGAATATATTCGTTATAAATTGATGGAGAATGACTTTAATGAGGAAGAAATTCTTACCTTTATCACGGATTATCAAGAGAATCGAGCATTATCTATTTTTAGTTGGAGATTATTATATGCAAGACTGGTTTACCCCATTCATTTATATGATTTTGTCGAAGCGAGCTTTAAGGGAGAAGATTACGAGCGGTATTATATAGAATTAAAGAGATTGATAAAGAAACAAGCACAATATGAAAAACGATTAGCGAGGCTTTTTGAGTATTTGAATTTTGATTATAGAAAGTATGAGTTGCCTGTTATAAAATGGTTAAATCCATAGAAATCTTGAGAAGAGGTATCTAATGAGCTTCGCTACGTTTGTTAATATCAGAGATTAGAGAGAAATCACTGGTAATTAGCCTCTAGCAATAAAAAAGCAGGCAACCTATGTTGTCTGCTTTAAAGATATATTTAAAATACTTGTTCGATTTCCTTTACACCTGGTACTTCAGCCATTAATGCACGCTCGATACCTGCTTTTAATGTAATGGTTGAGCTTGGGCAGTTGCCACATGCACCCATGAGACGAAGAAGTACAATGCCATCATCATCAACATCAATTAATTCCACATCTCCACCGTCACGTAGTAAGAATGGGCGCAATTTGTTTAATACTTCTTGAACTTGTTCACGCATTATCCATCTTCTCCTTTCCTATCCTTCATTATATAGCTGTTTAGACAAAAAATCTATTTTTTTTATAGAGCGAATGTATCGGAGAATCTAATGTTCTCCTCAAAGTAGACACGCTATGGAATGCTATTATCCGCTGACTTCCACCAGACAAAGTTTCCTGTATTTTGTGTCAAAAAACAAGAAGGTTCTTTCTCTAAACGTTACAAATTACATATATTAGTTATTATTATTTTATCTTTATAGTAAGGTTTTGTAAAATAAAAGAAACTATGTAACTTGGGGAAGGGGAGGAACTATTGGATAAGAACAATGTAGTAATTACCGTATATGGAGCAGAACAGATATGTGCTAGTTGTGTTGGTGCTCCGGGCTCTAAAGACACATATGAATGGTTGCAAGCAGCAATTACAAGAAAATATGAAGCGGATCAAATTCGCTATGAATATGTCGATATAAATTCTCCACAGGAGGATGAGAAACATCAACAATTTGTTGAACGGATTTTGGAGGAAGATTTATTCTATCCGATTGTTTTCGTGAACAATCAGATGGTAGCAGAAGGTATCCCAAGACTGAAAACAATTTATGAAGCATTGGATCAATGCCACGTGAAAATGCTAGACGAAATGAAATGAGGGCTTACCGATGGAAATACCATATATTAAAATGCATGGATTAGGTAATAATTACATTTATCTAGATTTATTTAAATTTGAAATAGCAGAAGAGCGATTATCTGATATTGCCCAAAAAGTTTCGAATGTTAATACAGGGATTGGTTCTGATGGCTTGATCTTGATTCACCCCAGTAATGTTGCGCCAATAGGGATGCGCATTTTTAATAAGGATGGCTCTGAAGGGATGAGCTGTGGCAATGGATTACGATGTACAGCAAAATATGCATTTGAAGCTGGGCTTGTTCAGGATACTAGTTTTCAAATTGAAACAAGAGCTGGAAATGTGGAAGCAGAAGTTAAGCTGATGGGGGATGAAGTAGAAGAGGTTACGATTAATATGGGTAAGCCTATTTTGAGACGTTCTTTGATTCCGATGGCAGGCAAGGAGCGGGAAAAGGTAGTAAATGAGACCTTTATTGTCGCTGGAGAGGAATTAAAGGTTACAGCAGTTTCTATGGGGAATCCCCATGCGGTGTTTATGGTTGAGGATATTAACAAAGCTCCCTTATATGAGCTAGGAGAAACAATCGAAAAAGATCCGCGTTTTCCAGAAGGGGTAAATGTAGAATTTGTTGAAGTACTAAATGAATCAGAATTGAATTTTCGAGTTTGGGAAAGAGGCTCAGGGGTCACACAGGCTTGTGGTACGGGAGCGTGTGCGGCTGTAGTGGCTGCAACTCTAAATCAGCTGATTCCTAAACATAAGACCATAACCGTACACCTGGACGGAGGAGATTTATTTATTACTTGGGATGAGAATGATGATGTTTGGATGAATGGAGGAGCAGATATTATAGCTTCGGGTGTTTACCATTATCGTTAATGGTTAATCTTATTATTTGAAAACTAGCTAAACAAGTAGGTATACTTGATACATGGATTTTGATAGGAGGAATAAAGATGGTTTTAACGCTAACAGATAGTGCAAGTCTCCAAATTAAAGAAATGATGAAAAGTGAAACAGGCAATGTACGTCTTCGCTTTGGTGTAAAGGGTGGCGGCTGCAGCGGATTATCTTATTCACTCGGTTTTGATCAGGAACTTAATGATGAGTTAGATCTTGTGGAAGAAATAAATGGTATTCCAGTTGTGATATCGAAACTAGATATTCCTATTATAGAAGGGACAACTATCGATTATAAGCAGAATATGATGGGTGGCGGGTTTAGCATTGATAATCCAAATGCGATTCTTTCTTGTGGCTGTGGATCCTCTTTCCGCACGAAGGAAACAGTAGGCGCTCCTGAGAAATGTTAGAAAAACCATTAAGCTTAACTGGAAAATAACATATAACAATGTTTAACCTATTTTATTCGATAAAAGTTTTAGACAGCCTAATTGGTATAGAGTTTTACCAATCAGGCTTTTTATCTTTGATTGTAATATTCTATAACCATAGAACGATAACAAGTTAATACATAATGTTTAGGGAGCACGTATGGTGCTGAACATATTTTATCTAATTGGTTATTATTCGATGGAGGAGACAGAAGGTTTTATGATAAGTTACTCGAATTATAAAAGCCCTTACCATTCGCTAAGGGCTGGTTTACATCCATAATATAGAGTTGAACGTAGCTCTAGGCTGGCTTACCCTAAATAAACCGCCATTTGTTGGAGCTGGAAATTTAATAGATGGAGGGGTTGTTATTATGTGACGACGATTAGGGTTTACATCACATAAATTACTAATAGAATCTTGAATAACCGTTCTAGTTAGAGTAACGGTTGTTCTAAGTTATATAATCTTCCAATTGTTATATCTAGAAGGTTGGGTAATAAAAAGCTAAAAATGGTACAGTAAAAAGCATGAAAAGGTCAAAAGTCCTTTCCATGCTTTTCTTATTTATTACAAAAAATTAGTACGTTATTCAAACATACTTGTTGAATGCTTTGGCTGTACCCTTGCTTTTGGATCAATATATTGTTTTGCGTTGTTAATTGCAGTTGGACCTTCACCGAATCCAGTTGCAATTAATTTGATTTTTCCAGGGTATGTACAAATATCGCCTGCTGCATAAATACCTGGGATATTGGTTTCCATTTTGGTGTTAACGACGATACTATTTTTTTCAATTTTAAGGCCCCAATCTTTAATCGGTCCTAACGTTGAAATGAAACCATAATTACAAATGACATCATCCACTTCAAGTTCGATTTGACGATCACCTTTTACTTCTTCTAAAAGGATTGCTTCAATTTTATCAGAAGTATTAATATTAGTTGGAGCAAATGGCGTTAGTATGTCTACGTTTCCGCTTTTCAATTGCTCTACACTATGTTCATGTGCTCTAAACTCGTTGCGGCGATGGACTAACGATACTTTTTCGGCTATTGGTTCAAGCATTAATGCCCAGTCTACAGCGGAGTCCCCGCCGCCAAGAATAGCGACTTTCTTATCTTTGAAGCGATTCATGTCTTTTACATAGTAGTGTAAATTGATTCCTTCATAATCCTCGGAATTATTTATATTCAAACGACGTGGTTGGAACGCACCATTCCCTGCTGTTATGATGATTGTTTTCGTATAGTGAATTTCACCCGTGTTGGAAGTTAGCTTGAACGATTCATCCTCAAGCCGCTCCACTGTTTCAATCGATTGACCAAGTACGATGGTAGGGTCAAACATCTGTGCTTGTTTCTCTAAATTATCCACTAGTTCTTGAGCACGAACCTTAGGGAAACCAGCGATATCATATATATATTTCTCTGGATATAGTGCAGTTAACTGCCCACCAGTATGGGGTAAACTTTCAATAATCTTTACACTTGCTTGACGCATCCCACCATAAAAAGCTGTAAATAAACCTGCTGGGCCTGCGCCGATAATGGTAACATCAAATACTTTGTCAGACATCCCATAACCTCCTTTTTGGAAAATACCAATAATATAGTAACACAAATTTACTGTACTTGTAATTGAACTGACTTCTTTTAGTAAAGATTAGCAAATAAAAATAAGGCTTGAAAATTATTAGGAAAAGGTCTATTATATAGGGTGGACAATATATTACGTTTATGTGACAACCCACTATAATTACTGTTCTCATCTGTTATTATTCTATTAAGTGAAATTTGTCACATACAAAAGTAATAGATAAATAATAAAATTGGATGTGATGATGTATGAAAAAGCCTAACATTGTCGTTTTAGGTGCAGGTTATGGCGGAATGATGACTACTGTAAAATTACAGAAGTCATTAAATGCTAGTGAAGCTAATATTACTCTAGTAAACAAAAATGACTACCATTATCAAACTACATGGTTGCATGAAGTATCAGCTGGGACAGTTCATCAAGATCAAGCTAGAATAACGATCAAAGACGTTATTAATGAACATAAAGTTAACTTTGTTCAAGATACGGTTGTTGAAATTAAGCCGAATGAAAACAAAGTAAAACTTGAAAATGGCGAATTAGATTACGATTATCTTGTAATTGGTTTAGGATTTGAATCAGCTACTTTCGGTATTCCTGGACTAGAAGAGAATGCGTTAATGATTAACGATATTAACTCTTCTCGCTTAATCAGAGAACATCTTGAGTTTAACTTTGCTGAATATCACAAAGACCAAAACCCTGCTCGCTTGAACATTGTTGTTGGTGGTGGCGGTTTTACCGGAATTGAATTTGTAGGAGAATTAGCGAACAAAGTTCCTGAGTTATGTAAAGAGTATGATATTGATAAATCACAAGTTCGAATTATCAATGTAGAGGGTGCTCCTACAGTGTTACCGGGATTTGATCCAGAGCTAGTAGAATACGCGATGAATTCACTTGAAGCACGTGGAGTTGAATTCATTACCGGTGCACTACTTAAAGAAAGCAAGCCAGATGCCGTTGTTTATGAAAAAGACGGCAAGCTTAATGAAATTCCAACACTTACAACGGTTTGGGCAGCTGGGGTTAAAGCTAATACAATCGTTGAAAAATCAGGCTTTGAAACAAATCGTGGAAAGATTCAAGTACGTCCAGATATGCGTGCACCTGAATTTGACAATGTATTTGTTATTGGAGATTGCGCATTAATTATGAACGAAGAAAGTGGTAGACCATTCCCACCAACTGCACAGATTGCGATTCAACAATCTGCTACAGTTGCTCATAATTTAGTATCACTAGTTAAAGGACACGGAGAGCTTGAAGGCTTCGAATTCAAATCACTTGGTACATTAGCATCTCTAGGTCATAATGATGGCATGGGTGTAGTATTCGGTGATAAGAAGCTATTCGGTTGGAAAGCTACCTTCATGAAGAAAATGAGTGATAATCGTTACCTAATGAAATTAGGTGGAATTGGATTATTACTGAAAAAAGGTAAGTTTAATTTCTTCTATTAATTCAATATTGTAATTCAAAAGGAGCAAAGGCGTTCGTATTTCGTCTTTGCTTTTTTTATGAATTGCTTATAGAATTAATTTGTATGTAACTAAGGAAGAGGGGTTTACATAAATTGATCCAATTAATTGTATCGGTTATCTTATTTTTTGTTATATTTTTCGGAATAGCATTTATTTTAAATATGCTACTTAGAAGAACATGGCTAATGGCATTTATTTACCCATTTATTGTCTTACTAATTGTCGATAATATACCTATTGGGGATTATTTTTCTTCTCCAGGACAAGCATTTTCTAAGGCATTTAGTGAATTATTCTCCATCAACACATGGGATGTAATCATATTATCTGCTGGCTTTTTAGGTACCATTGTATCTGGATTTGTTATTAAATTCTTACGTAAGAATGGTTATCAGATGTTTTAATAGTGTTTTCCGAAATGTTAGCGTTCTATTCAAATGAATAAAATCTTACTAGATTGGACATGATGACATCCAGAGAGGTGTTATTATTGAAAATCAGTAAAATGATGAGAAGAATTGGCATGACAGCTTTATTTCTGCTGGCATTTTGGACAACATTATCGAGTATTTCCAATGTGACTTATGCAGATATAGCAATCATGCTACATCAAGACCAGGTAGCTTCTGCAAGTAATTATGAAGCAAAACCTGCTGAACATAGAAAGATAGCTTTACAGGAAAAAACGTTAAAGGTGCTGTCAAAACAACAGCATTATATTTCAAGTGAACAAATCGAAGGACCAAAAACAGTTGAAGAAGCAATCAACATAAATAATTACCCAAAAGCAACCGTAATCGCCACAGGATATACAGCAGGAGTGGAATCAACAGGAAAGCATCCTGACCATCCACAATATGGAATTACGTATTCAGGTGTTAAAGTTAAGCGGGACTTATATTCTACAATTGCAGCAGATTTATCGATATATCCAATTGGTACGATTATGTGGATTCCAGATTATGGATTTGGTGTTGTTGCGGATAAGGGTGCTGCCATCAATGGTAATAAAATCGACTTGTATTTTCACACTGTAGAGGATGTTTACTCCGAATGGGGTAAACGTGAAGTTGAGGTCTATATTATTGAAAAGGGCTCTGGAGAATTATCGGAAGAGGTATTACAGAATCTTAATGAAAATAAAGCGCTTCAAGTATTCAGGGAACAAATTAATAAAAGCTAGATATGAGAAAAGGAGGTAACTGGAATGCCTCCTTTTCTCATGTATTAATAAAAATTATTAAGAATAAGTGCGACGAATATACCGGTAATAGCCCCAAAAAATACTTCTATTGGTTTATGACCTAGTAATTCCTTTAAATCCTCTCGTTTTTCATATGTCCCTTTATTTTCCCAGTTCTTAGCACCTTCAACTAGTACTTGAAAATCTTTTACAAGTTGATTAAGTAATGTTGCATGTTTCCCTGCGTGTCGACGTACACCTGAGGCATCGTACATCGTGATAACACTAAAAACAGCAGCTACAGCAAATAATGTTGAATCAAATCCTTCTATGATCCCGATAGCGGTAGATAAAGACGTAACTGCAGCAGAATGACTACTTGGCATGCCCCCAGTGCTAAAAGCGAGACCTGGAACAAATTCTCTTGTTGCCATAAAATGAATAGGAATTTTAATAACTTGGGCAAATACTATCGCAGATAATGCTGCTATGATTGGGAAGCTAGAAAAAAAATCCATGATGAGTTCCTTTCAGACATATTTTTATGATTGTTATTTTATCATAGTCTGCGCTTAAGTAGATATAATTTATGCGGAAAAATAAAAAGAAGAGGTTAAAGTGACCTCTTCTTTTGACAGGTTATGATAATCTTGCTGTTTTCCATTTCATCGGAATACGATTAGCTATACGAACTGTAAAAACGGCGGCTAAACAAGATAAAGCAACATCCTTAATCAAAAATGGAACCATACCAATCCAGGCGAATTTATAGCTAATTGACAAGTTTAACCATAAATTCATGGAAAAGTACATAAATGTAACACCTATCAAATAATTAATGGTTAATCCTATTAAGGAAGCTATTACATATTTTGGAACAGATGGTTGGTTAGAACGTTCTGTTATCCAACCTGCAACAAAAGCGACAATAATGAACGATAGTAAGAAACCGCCAGTAGGAGTTATTAGTTGCATCGGACCTGCTTCCATTCCAGCAAAAATGGGTACACCCGCAGTCCCAACTAATACATATGTAACCATTGCTAAGCTACCTAATTTTTTACCTAACATTAATCCTGCTAAGATAGAGAAAAACGTTTGTAGTGATAATGGTACTGAAGTTCCACCAATCGGTATTGCTAGAAATGGAAACCATACAGCAATATTAGCCCCGATGGCCATCAAACAGACAAATAATGCTCCAACAGTTATTTCTATTGGTTTAATATTCCTCATCGTTAACACCTCTCCTATAACTAGAATAAAGAGAAGAGGGGAGATTGTCAACTTATATTTTAAATGGTTAACAATTAGTAGTGTGAAAAAATAATCCTTATCACTCTATAAGTGAAAAAGGATTATTCTAATTCTCCCTATTATGTTACTACCGCTTATGATAATGAATGGTACCTTATTTAATTGCTGCTTCTAAGGCGATTTCCATCATTTCATTAAAGGTTGTTTGTCGTTCTTCTGCAGTTGTTTCTTCACCAGTAATAATGTGGTCTGAAACGGTTAAGACAGACAGTGCTTGACGATCGTATTTAGCAGCAAGGGTGTATAGTGCTGTTGTTTCCATCTCAATAGCAAGCACCTTGTATTTTGCAAGCAGCTCGTTCACTTCCTTAGCATTATCACGATAGAACGTATCACTTGTAAATACGTTACCGACACGAAGATTCATCCCTTTTGCCGTTCCTACCTCAAATGCCGTACGTAATAGATCAAAATCTGCTAGTGGTGCATAATCAATTCCATTAAAAATAAGCTGATTCATTCGGGAATCTGTCGTAGAGCCCTGTGCTAAAATGACATCTCTCACTTTAACATCCTTTTGGATAGCACCACATGTACCAACACGGATTAATTTCTGAACATCATAGCTTTGAATTAATTCATTCACGTATATAGAAATAGATGGGACTCCCATTCCAGTACCTTGGACAGATACCTTTTCTCCCTTATATGAACCGGTATATCCATACATACCACGGACTTGATTATATTGCGTAACGTCTTCTAAAAAGGTTTCTGCAATATATTTTGCTCTTAACGGGTCACCAGGAAGTAATATTTTATCAGCGATTTCCCCTTTTTTTGCTCCTATATGTACACTCATGTCATTTCCTCCTATATTGACTAGTCAAAAATAAAGTTATCATAACCGTTCCTTAAAAACAATCTATTTATGATAGACTTTTTAGTTTCCATACGAAATAAAATTGTATATAATAAATATAAGTTCAATTATTCACGAAGTAATTTCGTATAATTGATAAAAAAGTACATAAAATTTGTACAAGCTAATATATATGTTGGAAGGATGAATAGCATGAAAGAACAATCTTTTAAAATTACTGCAGATACAGGTGTACACGCTCGCCCTGCTACTTTATTAGTAAATAAAGCTGGTCAATATCAATCAGATATCGAGCTTTCGTACAATGATAAGACTGTTAACTTAAAGTCTATTATGGGCGTTATGTCATTAGGAATTCCTAAAGATGCTGAAATCAAAATCACTGCTAATGGTAGCGATGAAGAAGAAGCAATTCAAGGGATTGCAGAAGTAATTAAAGAAAACTTAGGTGAGTAATTAAAAAAAGGCTGTCTTCATAAAGGCAGCCTTTTTGATTTCATAAATTGTATGTTTACTGGTTATGGTTATCATACAAGATGGGACATATTCCTTGAAATCATAACCTTATTTGTTATGATGTGTTCCGTTCTCGTAATATTTTCCATGATAATAACTTTTCTCGACAGACGCTAATGCTCGTAAAGCTTCTTGGTTATAGGCTGTATCTTTCCGCTTAAGTTTATCGCTATATTGTTCCACCGCATTTTTTAGAGACTCACCATAATCTAAATCTGGACCTGCATAACGGGTAACAACATCCTTAAGGACGTTTACCTTTTCAAATTGGCTAAGGGCTTTCCGTTCGTGAAACAGCACATTTTCTACTTGCTTCGGATGATGCAGGTCTCCTTGCATTGGATGCTTTACAACTGCTAATGTTTTGACTAAAAATTTTTCGTTTCGATCTTCGATTATTTCTCCTATGTAAATTCCTGATTTATATGGAATTTGGACCATATCGCCTAAAGAAAAATCACTCAACTAAAAACAACCCCTTTCTAAGACTCATTGTGCCAAATTTTTAACAAATTGGCGAACATTTTAATTTGCTTTATATGCCTTCTGCAAATTTGATATACTGATAAGAAGAAGGACGTGATACATATGATGCCGTTTTTATATTTTCCTGAGGACAAATCAGAATATATCCCTGCAGTCATTACCTTAATTATTTTTATGATTGCAGCAGCTGTAGCATTTTATTTTTTCTATAAGCATTCTAAAAAGCAAGAACAAAAGTTTAACTCAGAATACGAAAGTCAATTAGATGAGAATAAGAAACCAAACTAACAGAGCAGCGAAGTAACTTGCTCTGTTTTTTTATAATCCATACATAAAAGACTGTGCTGATTCTATGTTTACACACTCTTTTTTTGCGAATACTATTTTTATCATGCAAAAAGGGAGTAGTGGATATGCAGTATGTACGTTTAGTCCTTTTCATGCTTTTGTTAGTAGCAGGTTGCCAGAGTACTGTTGATACAACGAAAAGCGTGGAGATGTATAATGCATCAGGAGATATGGTTGGAACGGCGCAACTGACAGAGTCTCCTGATGGTGTAGAAGTTAAATTAAAGCTTGAAGGGTTAACGCCTGGCTTTCATGGAGTTGCTGTTCATGAGTTTGCAAAATGTGAGGGGCCAGATTTTAAGTCAGCAGGAAACCATTTAAATCCAGAAGGGACAGAGCATGGACTCATGCATCCTGAAGGACCACATTTAGGTGATTTACCGAATGTGGAAGCGGATAGTGATGGCCTTGTAGATGCAGAATTAATGCTTTCTGGGGGAACCTTAAAGGAAGGGAAAGATTCGTTATTACGAGGTGAAGGGACCTCCTTAGTTGTGATGGAGTTACAAGATGATGGGGTATCACAGCCAGGTGGAAATGCAGGTACTAGAATAATTTGTGGAGAAATAAAGTCAGGAAAGGGAGAAGAACCGACAGAATCTCCAACAGACCCGACTGAATTGAATGATACCCAAGACGATTAGTGGGTGAGATACATTGATAAGAATAAGATAAAACCGAATGATGCTCGATTGCCAGAACGGGGTCGATGCTACTCATTCGGATTTTTCTTTGCTTTTATATACTGAAGCCCAAGACTCGGCCAATTTATTTATTTATTTATTGCTGCAATGATACGATGAACGCCTTCCTCTAGTATTGTTCGTGGGCAGGCGATATTCATTCTCATAAACTTCTCGCCTTCTGTTCCGTATTCAAATCCAGCATTTAAGCCGACTTTAGCTTCTTCGTTAAAGAACTTTCGTAACCCTTTAGCGTCTAAATTTAGGGAACTACAATCAATCCATACTAAATAAGTCCCATCCGCCTTAGATACTGTTAAATCAGTTTGAGTTTCTAGTGTTTCTTTTACGTATTGATAATGGCTCTGTAAAAGTTCGCGAAGTTGATCAAGCCATTCTTCTCCATGATTGTAAGCTGCTTCTAGCGCAGTATTGCCCATCGTATTTAGACCATGAAATCCTTGAATTGCAAATTGCTTTTCCAGTTTCCTCCGCATTTCTTGGTTAGGGGTGATTGCATAAGACGCTTGTAGTCCAGCTAAATTAAACGTTTTAGAAGGAGCCATGCAAGTAACGGTTCTATTGGCTATCGATTCAGATAGTGATGCAATAGAGATATGCTGTACATTCGGGAAGGCTAAATCAGCATGAATTTCATCAGAAAGGATTAACACATCATATTTTTCACAAAGCTTAGCAATTTCTTCCAATTCATCTCTTGTCCAAACTCTTCCAACAGGATTATGTGGGCTGCATAGAATAAAGGCCTTAACCCCTTGTTTGAATTGCTCTTCTAAGTCTTCAAAGTCAATATGATACTTATTTTCAGAATATAAGAGTTGATTTTTTACAATTACTCGGTTATGTGCTTCAATTACTTTATAGAAAGGTGTATATACCGGTGTCTGAATTACTATTTTATCCTCAGGTTCCGTTAAGGCTTGTACTGCCATATGTAAAGTTGTTACAACACCAGGACTAAATGAAAGCCATTCAGATTGAATATTCCAGTGAAGCCTTTTAGAAATCCAATTGATGATGGATGATTTTACCATATCATCAACAATTGTATAACCATATATACCATGCTCTGCACGGGCAATCAATGCTTGGTTAACTGCATCTGGCGCTTGAAAATCCATATCTGCAACCCACATTGGTAAGACATCCTCTGATTGAAATAGATTTTTAACCATATCCCATTTGACAGAGCGAGTATTTTTACGGTCATGTATCGTTTCAAAAATTTTCATCCAAATTACCCCCTATAGTATGTATTACTGTTATTATAACGCAAAAAAGAAAAAAAAGAGCAAAGCGTTTGAATACGCCTTGCTTACAGGGGGAATACGAGAAAGTCTTACGGTAATAGTTATACCCGTTTTCATTAAATATAAACATGTTTCATCAATTTTTTTTACGTCTTTTGAAACCTTTTAGTAAACATATCGTTTACTTATATAGAGATAAGAATTGGGGGATGAGTATGTCTGATGAACTAATATATCAATCAATAAAGGAAAATAAACAAGAAGGCTTCAAGCAGTTGGTTACCCACTATAAATCCACTGTCGAACAGATTGCTTTTCAGTACGGATTGGATCAAGAGAACATAGGCAGTGTTGTTCAGGAAACGTTTGTTAAGTTGCACAGAGGAATAGATCGAGTAGAACGACATGACTTATCGGGCTCTCTTTATCGGGCTACTATGGATAGTTTGAAAGATTATCGTAGGATACAAACTACTATTACTAATAATAATTCTTATAAGATGTACGGCTATTACTTTGAAAATTTAGATCATATGGTTATTCAGCATGCTTTAACTAAATTAGATGATAAGTATAAAATCCCAATTATATTACATCACTTTCATCAAATGACCTTGGAGGAAATATCATTCATTATTAAAGCGAATTCAGACATGTTAAAGAAGTTGATACCACAAGGAATGCAATTACTTCATGTGAATATAGAGAAAATGGATGCTAAGGAAACATCAATAGATTTTCATCATGTAAAACTATCAGACATGCTTGATGAAATGGTATATTCCTATGAACGTTTACCAGAGTTCACACAGATTCAGGAGTTGCTTAATCAAGTAGAAATGGTCGGGCAAAAACAGAAATGGAGAAAAAGCATTCCTATTCTAGTTGGAATAGTTGGTTTAATCCTTTTTTCTTTTCTTTCCGTTAATTATATACAAGGCGAAAGGCAGCGCCAGGTTTTAAAAGAGGAGGAGGCTTCGGCATCCGTTGATAGTGAAATGGATGATTTGGACAACGAGGAAGATAACCAAGGATTAGATCCAGAATTAGAAGCATACTTCGAAGAGGCTAAAGAGAGGCTTGCAGAGGAACTCGGGATAGAAGATATTGATACATTTCCAACAGTAACAATGGTTGAAGGTTTATTAAATGAGCTGAAAAGTGATCCTACGTATTATCATGATGATACTAAGTCTTATATTGAAATGCTTCTTCAATCACCTTCATCGCTAAAGGCTAAATTGGATCCAAACGCTATAGACAGTGTGGATTATTTATATCAATATTTTTATTTAGTATCAAATTATGAGTATGCGTTTCAAGAATATTTAAATCAATTACTATGGGATTATGATATATCAAAAGATGACTATGAATCTATTGTGTCATTACAAGAAGGTGCATCGAGTTATAAAGGGTCTGAAAAAATAATAGAATTTATTGATGTTCTAGGTAAACAAGGCTATATCTTAACTACAACATCAGAACAAGATGCACTAACGCTTACGGTAAAGTTCTCTATTGAAAATCTAATCCAATACATGGAGCATGTTGGATATTCTGATGCTTATATTGCTTATGTGAAATATATTTCGAACAAGGAAGACCAAGATTGGAATAGATGGGAGAGTTTCGCTGCATATGCGTTAGAAGCAGAAGAGCTTTTGAGTACGTATGAGGATTCGTATTCGGCGTTTATCCGGGATAGTATTATAGAGGATATAGAAAGTTATCTACATAACTATCTTAGATTTTGGGAGAATACGATCGTAACAGAAGTAGAAAAAGAAGAATATAATCAATTACTTGCAAACCACCCGGACTCTATTCTCTCACAGGTAGTAAAGACTACGATGAGGAATTGGGAAGAGAATGATTGGAAGAGAACGGAAGATGCTATTCGTATATATGACATGAGATTACTTTTTGATAAAAGATATCAACATATTAATTATGAGGATACCTTAATTCTGGATAGCTGGCCATTTACTCCAACAACGTCTACCACATATGAAAGTTATTCAGAAGAATTAAATCAAGACATGTTATCGGAAGAAAATCCTATGGAAATCGTATCATTATATGCGTACGCTAGTGTGAGAAAAGATACAGATACAATGTCTTCCTTAATCTACTCAGAAGAATTATTAGATAGTGAAGAAGAATCGTTAGAATGGTTCGAATTACGAAATTCAGGTGCTTATGCATTAACCGAATATCAAACGGAACATTCTGCAGTTGTATTTATTGTAAACTGGGAAGGAGATCCTTATTTTACAATAAATCTCGATAAAGATAACGGGGTTTGGGTAATAACGCAAATACATAAATAAAGATGTAAGAATAAAATTATGTATAAAAACCGAATGATTAGAGTCTTGTGCTAATCATTCGGTTTTTCTTAAAATGCTAATTAATTTTTCCTACTTCTTTTCGATTATTTTAAACGTTTTTCAAGTTCTGCTTTTTCAGCTTCAAAACCCGGTTTTCCAAGTAATGCAAACATATTCTTTTTATATGCCTCTACACCAGGTTGATTAAATGGATTTACTCCTAATAAGTACCCACTCAAAGCACAAGCTTTTTCAAAGAAATACACAAGATATCCAAATGTGTATGCGTCTAGTGCCGGTAAATCAATAACAAGATTAGGTACCCCTCCATCAGTATGAGCTAGTAATGTACCTTGGTATGCTTTGTCATTAATTTCATGAATCGTTTTACCAGCTAGATAATTAAGCCCATCAGAGTTGTTTTCTTCCTCTTCAAGTGTCATCTCTAATTTTGCATGATTCACATGAAGGACGGTTTCAAATAGATCACGACGACCTTCTTGGATGTATTGTCCTAATGAATGGAGGTCTGTTGAGAAGTTTGCAGATGTTGGGAAGATACCTTTTTGATCTTTACCTTCACTTTCACCATAAAGCTGCTTCCACCATTCAGAGAAGTATTGTAGTCCTGGCTCATAATTTACTAGCATTTCGATCGTTTTACCTTTATTATATAGAACATTTCTGACTGCTGCGTATTGATAAGCGATGTTTTTCTCAAGAGAAGACTCGTTGAAATCATTCATTGCATCAAGTGCACCTTGCATGATGTCATCTACATGAATCCCGCTAACAGCAATTGGTAATAAACCGACTGCAGTTAATACGGAGAAACGTCCGCCAACATCATCTGGAATTACGAAAGTTTCATATCCAGAGTCATCGGCTACCCCTTTAAGTGCACCTTTTGCTTTATCTGTTGTAGCAAAAATACGTGATTTAGCTTCTTCTTTTCCATATTTCTCTTCTAGATATTGCTTGAAAATACGGAAAGCAATAGCAGGCTCTGTAGTTGTGCCACTCTTAGAAATAACATTAATGGAGAAGTCTTTACCTTCAAGAACATCAAATAATTCCTTCATATAAGTGGAGCTCATATGATGCCCTACGAAAATGATTTGTGGAACATTACGCTGCTCTTTAGATAATAAGTTTTGGAATGAATGGTTTAGCATTTCAAGAGCAGCTTTTGCCCCTAAATAGGAACCACCAATCCCGATAACAAGTAAAATATCAGAGTCATTTTGAATTTTTTTAGCAGCGGCCTTTATTCTTGTGTATTCTTCTTTGTCGTAATTTTGCGGTAAATCAACCCATCCTAAAAAGTCATTTCCAGGACCAGTCTTGTTATGTATTGCTTCGTGTGCAACGGTAACAAATTCAGCTAAATTGTCTAGCTCTTCCTTATTAATGAAATCTAGTGCATGTTGATATGAAAATTGTATATGTGACATGGTATCCTCCTTTTAGATATTATTATAAAGTAGTTTCATCATATAGAAAATCAAAATACATAGGAAGAGGCTCCTGCCATCAATATTAACGAAATGCAGGTAATGTTGATGGGAGAAGCCTCTAGCTATCAAGTATTAGTTTTTAAATTCGGATTGTTCAATCCATTCTTCAAGTTTTTCTTTTAGTGTATTGAACCCAGAAGTGTTTTCTTCAAGTTTTACTGATTGTTTAGCTGGAGCTTGAGGCTTAGCTTGTTTCTTTGGTGGTTCTTCCGTTGCACGGATAGATAAGGATACTTTATTTTTCTCCTCATCAATATTTAGAACTTTAACGTTAACTTCATCACCAACAGAAAGATGATCATTAATATCTTTCACGAAACCATGTGTTACTTCTGAGATATGAACTAATCCTTGTACTTCATCGTTAAGTGCAACAAATGCACCATATGGTTGAATACCTGTTACTTTACCAGTAATAATCTGACCTACTTCAATCTTATCTGTCATGCTGAACATCTCCTATACCTTCGTTTCTTTTCACACAATAAAATATTATACCATACATATTGGATTAGGGCAAAATATTATCTTTCCCATGGTATGGAAGTAATTAATATGTCTCCCTTAACTAGTAACAATTCCCGTTGAGGATTAAATATCCATTCACCATCTCGCTGAATGCCAAGTAGAAGACGGCCATTCTTTTGTAATGGATTTATGATTTCATGGAAGGGGTAACCAACCCATTCTTCCGGCACTTCATAATGATGAAACTGTTGTGCATCTAAAAAGTGAATAATCGTCTCGAAGGGTTTAGAGTGGGCTTTGAATACTTCTTGATACAATAGTGCACTCATGAAATCATTTGGGCGAAGAATGGTGCTTGCTCCAGCTCTTTTAGCATTATCAATTTGATTATATGTCATAACCTCTACGATTATAGGGACTTTGTCATGATTCCCTCTCACTGCAACAACAGTTAAGATAGACTGATTATCAGCTTGTTTTTCGCTTTTATGATCATCGGCCGTAATGACGACTCTTTCTGCTTCCTTAATATTCGCTTTTTGTAAGAAGTAATCATCCGTCGGGTCACCGTGGATGAAGTGGATTGGAAAATCCCGATAGGACATTTGTGAAACCGTTTGATCAATGAGGACGATTTCTTTTTTCGGATCATGCTTTAAAATTCTGTTCATCAAAATTCGCGATCGTTCGTTCCATCCTACGATAATAATGTGATGGTTTCCTTTATAGGCAACTTTGCCTCGGGATAAATCTGATTCATGTTGAACTGTGGCAGCTGCAAACTGGGTGATATAAAAGGTGAGAAGTCCACCACCAGTTAAGATAAGGACAATCCCAATGATTCGGCCCAATTGTGTTAATGGTACATAATCGCCGTATCCGACGGTTGCTCCCGTTACAACTGCCCACCAAATCCCGTCAAAAATAGTTGGAAATTGCTTCGGTTCAATGAAGTGAATAACTGTGCCGAAAAAGAGCATGACCAATAAGATGGTTAGAAATAGCCTAACTAGTATTGGAAGACGAAAGTAAATATGCTTAAACAGTTCAGTGTTCATATGCTCACCTAATTAATTCTGTGTCTCATTAGTATGTGCTAATTTTGGAGAACTATAGAGAAAAGAAATGGGAGAATAATGTTTGGAGTAAAGAAAAAGCGAATGATTGTACATCCAGGCACATTCTGAAAATATACCAATGGTTCCGTTCCGTATAGACATATTTGTGTTAAAACATCACACTTTCTATACAAACTAGAAGAATAGTGAAAATCCACGTGGGGATTACACACCTTGGAGTTTACATATATATCAGAAAAACTTAGCAAATCATTCGGCTTTTTCAAAAACAAGTTTCGTTTCATTCTTACGATAAATTAGCTAACTTATTTTTCAAGCTTTTATACACTTCGTTCCATATTTTTTCGTCTGATACGAATTGTTGTGTCATTGTTTGAATCATTTCATTAAACTTTTCTTTAAATTCAGCCGCTTCTTTATCTGGAAGCTCTGTGCGAATAGTATTCACAAATTGTTGGACAGATTCTGCACGTGGGCCCCATTTAGCCACCTCATTTCCAGACTCATCGATAAAGATGAAAATAGGGATAGAACGAGATTTTCCATTCGTTAAATATTGATCCATTAATTCAAGATTTTGGTCTCTCAGAATCATACGTACCTCCATATTAGTCTTCTCTGCTAAATGAAGTAGTATAGGGGTATTTAACATAGCATCCCCGCACCAATCCTCGGTAATTACAATTACACGAAGGTGTTGATTCGTTAAAGTTGAAAAGAATTCTTCGTCCTCAGGTAGTGTAAACCTTTTATAGATATGTAGAAGATTTTCCTTATGTGATTCCATTGTATCGATATATTCTTGATGAGGGATGGCTTTATTAAACCAATTATTTAAGCTCATATAACGACCTCCAATTTCTTTTTGATAATTCGATTTTAATAATAATTGATCGTTTCCGTAAATAAAAGTGCTCGACATCGGACAATTTTGTTATGATTGTAGTATCGATACATAGAAGAGGAGTTGAGATAGGTTTGGAAAAAACGAACCAAGAATTTTTACTAGAATTATTAAAAACACCATCACCATCTAGTGATGAAGTGGTAATTCAACGGAAGATGCGTGATTATTATCAGTCATTTGCAGATGAAGTGTTGACAGATAATGCTGGCAATGTTATTGGAGTCTTGAATCCGGACGCGCCTTTTAAAGTCTTGTTAGCTGGTCATTGTGATGAAATAGCTTTAGTTATTAATCGCATTGATGAAAATGGTTTTTTACATTTTGATAAAATGGGAGGGATTAATCCCAATGCAGCTGTTGGTATGAAGACGACAGTATTAGGCTACGGTAAAACGGTGACAGGAGTTATAGGAGTGAATGCTCAACACCATGGCGGATTGAAAAGCGATTTTGGCTTAGGGGATTTATTCATCGATTGTGGCTTCAGCACAAAAGAGGAAGCGGAGCAATTAGTCCAAATAGGGGATTTAGTTGTTTATAAAACCGAACCTGAAATTCTAATGGATCGCTATGTTTCTGGAAGAGGCTTAGATAATCGAACTGGTGCTTTTATTGTGGCAGAAGTGTTAAGACAACTAAAGAAAAAAGGATGTCAGGTTGGAGTATATGCTGCAAGCACTGTAAATGAGGAAACTAATATGGGTGGTGCATATTTCGCTGCAGCAGGAATAGAACCAACGATGGCTATTGCATGTGATGTGACATTTGCTACAGACTATCCTGGTGTCAATACGAATAAATATGGGGATATTCGCCTAGAAAAAGGGCCAGTATTAGCAAAAGGAGCCCCGATAAACCGTAAAATGAACGAATTATTAGAAAGGGCAGCTAAAAAGCTAAAGATGGATGTTCAATATGAATTAACACCTCGTCATACTGGAACAGATGCAGACAAGATGCGTTATACTGGTAAGGGTGTACCAGTATCATTAGTATCCTTACCACTCAGGTACATGCATTCACCAGTAGAAACAGCAAGTCTACAAGATATGGATCAGGAAATTGCATTATTAGTAGAGATGATTGCGGATTTAACCGGTGAAGAAAGTTTAAACCCTCTAGATTAAGTTAATCTAGGCCACTTGCTTTGAAGGATGCTCACCTAGGAATATGATATACTCTTATAGCAGTCTGATGGTTTTACGTGACCATTTAGACTGCTATTATTAATTACCGTAAAATAGAACGAGTTAATTGAAGCAGAAGTGTTGCCAATTTGCCACTGTTACGTTAATATGGTTATATAAATTTCATATCGATTCCACTTCGGGGCAGGGTGTAATTCCCGACCGACGGTAATGAACAAATGTTCTAAGTCCGTGAGCCGTTTGTGTTTTTTTAAATGGTTGACCTGGTGAAAATCCAGGACCGACAGTTAAAGTCTGGATGGGAGAAGAGGTCGAGCCGAATCATGGTACAGTTTATGTGCCTTTATTTCCTATTGATTATGATGAACCCTAAAGCCCCGATTAGGTCTGGCTTTAGGGTTTTTAATATTTAGGATTAGGCTATCCTTCATCACGATTGGAATCGATAACTAGATGAAGGAGGTATTGATGATGCAAAAAACAACGATGCAATCATCCAACTTAGCAAGACTTATTATTTTATCCTTACTTGGAGCGGTGTCCTTATTATTATTCTTTCTTAATTTCCCACTTCCGCTATTACCAAGTTATTTAAAGATTGATTTTAGTGATGTGCCAGCTATTATGGCATCCCTTATCTTCTCGCCACTTGCAGGAGTAATCGTTGTTGCGATAAAAAATGTATTATACCTAGCAATAGGTGGGGGAGAAATTGTAGGAGTCACAGCTAACTTTTTAGCAGGTGTGTTACTCGTATTACCGATTGGTATTCTTTATCATAAGTTTAAAAATGTAAAGAGCGTTGTATCTGGCTTAATTACAGGAACTATTATTATGGCGATTGGTTTAAGTGTGTTTAATTACTTTATACTTTTACCGGTGTATGGATTAATGATGGGGTGGGGAGAGATGACCCATTCTGTGAAGTTAGGTATGGTGTTAGTTGGTATCCTACCGTTCAATGTAATAAAAGGAATTATTATCGGTGCATTATTTGTGCCCGTATTTATTAAAATGCGACGTTGGATAGAACAACAACAAGCTAAATTTGCATAATCTAAAAAGGCTGATCCTCTTGGATCAGCCTTTCTTTGGTACTACTCCTACCGTACATCTAGATACACAGATTAAATTTTCTTCTTCATCAACAATATTAACCTCCCATACCATATAGGATCTACCTACATGTAAGGGTTTTGCTTTTGCCGTTACGATTCCGTCACGCTTACTTTTAACATGGTTGGCATTTATTTCAATACCAAATACATGATATTTCTCCAAGTCAACATGTAAACACGCCCCTAGGCTTGCTGCAGATTCCGCTAGTGCAACACTAGCCCCTCCATGAAGAAAACCTAATGGCTGATGTGTTCGTTTATCGACTGGCATCGTCATGACGACTAGTTCCTTCTCCATCGACACTGTTTCAATGCCAAGTGACTCCATTAATGTATTCGTTAATTCCATCTGAACTCTCCCCCTTATCTTAATTTTAAGTAGTTCTTAGATGAAATAATGTATTAATAAAGATAAACCTAGTAAGAACCCGTATATCGTATTTGTCTTAGCAGTTAACTGCATAGCAGGCATCATTTCTAGAGGCTCTGTTTTCCCTTTAAATCCTTTCAATACTTTAATCGTAGGTATAACAGCGATTAAGGTTAGGAGTGACCATAAAGGTAAAAATCCTACGATAATTAAATATGCGGTAAAATAAAATGCAACAAAAAATAGTAATCCTAAAAAGCGCACTGCATTCTTTCGACCTAGTAGAATGGCAAGTGTTTTACGTCCTCCTTTTTCATCCCCATCTAAATCACGAATATTATTAGCTAGCATAATACAGCCAATAAAGATAGCGACTGGAAAGGAGATAAAAATAACAAGACTATTTATTTCTCCAGTTTGAATGAAGTAACTGATTCCAATAATTACGGTACCCATTAATAGTCCAGAAAACAACTCTCCAAACGGTGTAGTCGAAATTGGTAGCGGCCCACCTGTATATAGATAGCCGAATAGCATACAAACAAGACCAATAACAGCAATCCACCAGCTCGATACCATACAAATATAAATTCCTAATAAAAGTGCAATACCATAAAATACTAAAGCTAAGCGTAGTACAGTTTTTGGATGAATTCCGTCACGGACAATAGTACCACCAATACCAACTGATTCTTCGGAGTCTAATCCCCGAACATAATCATAGTACTCATTAAACATATTAGTAGCAGCCTGAATTAAGATAGAGGCTAATAACATTGCTAGAAATACTGGAATTTGAATACCATCTGTATTTAATGCAATCATTGTACCGATAAATACAGGTACGAAAGAAGCTGTTAATGTGTGTGGTCTAAGTAGTCTCCACCATACCTGAAAGCCATCACGCTCATTTAAGGCTTTCTTGATATGATCTTTGTTGGTTGCCATAATTGTAATCCCCTTATCTTTCAATATCACTATAAGTTTAGGCAAAAAGCGAGGGAGTGTCAACGAAGTTAAGAGTCTTATAATAGAAATAAGTAGTGAATGTGGTCTAATCGGATAACAATAAAGGAAAAGTCTTATCGAATAAAGTGTCACAATATAATATGGAAGTAATCCATCTACTACCTTTCAGAACCAATATAGTAGTTTGGCACTTGATTTCTTGAGAAACGAGAAAAAAAGGAATAGAATAAAATGGGACTATTACGTACTAACGGAGGGCAATCAAATGATAGAGGTTAAAGAGGAAACAATTGAATCTACTTTAAGAAAAGTAATACAAGACTTGCTTCCCTCTGAATCAAGACTAGTAAGTTTCACAAAGAGAATAAAATATATTGATCCCCTTCATTTTTTTGAAGCGGGTACAAATTTACATATGGATCGTTCTTTCTGGAAAAGTACATTAGATAAGTTTACACTAGTCGGAATTGGGACTGCATATGCAATTCAAGCAAATCATTCCCATCAATTGAAGGAGAAATGGGATGCTTTGGTACAAATGGCCATTATTAATAATCCTTATCACGTACCAGGAACAGGTATAACTGCAATCGGCGGAATGGATTTTGATCCATTAAAGCCGAGAACCGTTTTATGGGATAAATTTGCGACCAACGAACTGTGTATTCCAACTTTCCTATTAATGGAGAAAGAAGACAGTGTTTATTTAACTATAACGGTATATGTCAATGGAGAAGATAATCCTGAAGTAATTGCAAAGCAGCTAGGTGAAAAAGAAAGGTTCCTCACGTCCTATCGAGGGGATGGATTGTGTAAACCAAGTCTTGTCTCGAAAGAAGAAGTAAATCGGACCAATTGGAAACAGACTGTTCGTAAAGGTACGGAATTTATATCCTCTGGTCATGCTAATAAAGTAGTATTAGCTCGAGAGCTAAAGCTAGAATTTAAAGAGCCTATTCATGTTACTACAGTCATACAGGACCTAATTGTATCGCAACCGACAAGTTACATCTTTGCCTTTGAAAAAGCGGGTGACTGTTTTATAGGTGCCACACCAGAGCGATTAGTGAAAGTGGAGAAGGATGCGTTATTGTCTACTTGTTTGGCTGGAACAGCACCTCGAGGTAAGACAGATGAAGAGGACCAAGCGATTGGGGAGCAGCTGCTGTATGATCCAAAAAATCGTGAAGAGCATGATTTTGTAGTTCAAATGATTAAAAAATCATTAAAGGAATTTTGTAAGGAAATGCAAGTCCCAGATAAACCAGTACTATATAAACTAAAAAATTTGCAGCATTTATATACACCGGTTAAAGGGATCTTTAAAGAAGGAAATAGTGTCTTTGATGTGGTTGAAAAATTACACCCTACACCTGCCTTAGGAGGAGAGCCTCGAGAAGCAGCTCTACAGTTCATTCGAGAGCATGAGTTACTAGATCGAGGATGGTATGGAGCGCCTATTGGCTGGGTGGATAGTAATCAAAATGGAGAATTTGCGGTTGCTATACGTTCCGGTCTTCTTAAAGGAGACAAGGCTTCTTTATTTGCGGGTTGTGGTGTAGTAAAAGAGTCGGATCCGGAAGCTGAATTGGAAGAAACAGGTATTAAATTTTTACCGATGCTGAATGTCCTAGGAGGGTAACATACATGAATCATATTGAAAACTTAACTAGATATATAGCTAACTTTGTAGATGAGCTTTCTAAAAGTGGTTTAACCGACGTCGTTATTTCTCCTGGATCACGATCAACACCGCTTGCGATGACCTTTGCAGAACACCCAGAAATTAAAGAATGGATTGTACTGGATGAACGCTCTGCGGCCTATTTTGGACTAGGATTAGCAAAGCAAACGAAACGTCCAGTGGCACTTGTTTGTTCATCAGGAACAGCTGCAGCTAATTATTTTCCAGCCATAGTGGAAGCACATCAAAGCAGGGTTCCATTACTAGCATTAACTGCTGACAGGCCACATGAACTGCGAGATGTTGGTGCTCCACAAGCAATTGATCAAATCAAACTGTTTGGCGATTATGTTAAGAGTTTCCATGAAATGGCACTACCAGAATCAATTCCTTCTATGCTACAGTATGCTAGGACAAGAGCAGCTCGAGCGGCAAATGAAGCATTAACAGGTAATGCAGGTCCAGTTCATTTGAATTTCCCATTCCGTGAGCCATTAATTCCTGACTTTTCATTAGAAAATCTCTGGGGTGAACCTTTACAGGAGCCGTATACGATATGGCACGAGGGACAAAAGCGGCTGTCTGACAGCTTTATGAAACAATTTGCAGCCAAATTATCCTCCTTTAAAAAAGGGGTGATTGTCTGTGGTCCCCAAGTTAAGGAAGAATTAGCAGAAGCAGTATCTCTCCTTGCTGAATCGTTTGGATTACCAATTATAGCGGACCCGCTTTCACAAGTAAGGACAGGTGAACATGCTACTAATAATATAATCGAAGGATATGATGCATTTTTACGTAATGAGAAAGTAAGGAATGCATTAAAGCCAGATTATATTCTCCGTTTTGGAGCAATGCCTGTTTCCAAAGCATACCTTTTTTATGTAAAAGACCATATCGATGTTAATCAATACGTGGTAGAACATCATGAAGGTTACAGAGAACCAGTAGGGAATCCAACTGAATTTATTCTTGCGGATTCAGTTTCGTTCTGTTCAGATCTTCTAGAAGAAGCTCCCACGATTATTGCTGAAGATAATGAGTGGTTAGCACAATGGAAGCAGATGAATGAGGTTGTGAAAAAGCATATAGCAAAGGTAGCGGATGGATCACTAACCGAGGGTGAAGCAGTCAAGACGCTTGTGGAGATAATCCCGGATAATAGCAGTTTATACGTAGGGAATAGTATGGCGATTCGTGATGTTGATACATTCTTAATGACAAGTAAGAAAAAACTCACGCTTTTAGCGAATCGAGGGGCAAATGGTATCGATGGAATGGTGTCTAGTGGAGTTGGAGCAGCAGCCTCAGGACAACCCGTCACCTTATTATTAGGCGATCTATCCTTCTATCATGATATGAACGGCTTATTAACAGCTAAACATTATAATCTCAATATAACCATTTTAGTCGTAAATAATAATGGTGGAGGTATCTTCTCATTTTTGCCACAGGCGTCTAATGAAAAGCATTTTGAGGCATTGTTTGGTACGCCATTACATATTGAATTTCAAAAGGCTATAGATATGTATGGGGGTTCCTATTATAATCCTACAACTGCTATGGAACTAAAAGAAGCATTACAGTCTAGCTATAAAGAGAAAGGATTATCGGTTGTAGAAGTGAAAACGGATAGAACAGATAATTTTCATTGGCATAAAAAACTGTGGAGTGGAATTGAGCATGAAATTCTGAAGACGGTGATGGAGTGAGAGTACGAATAAGAGATGCTAGTTATTGGTATGAAGTATACGGGGAGGGGGAGGCTATTGTACTATTGCATGGATTTACTGGTAGTACAAATACCTGGAACCAATTTATAGAAACGTATCAGCACCAGTTTAAAATTATTGTGATTGATTTACCCGGCCATGGACAAACTTTAACACCATCCATCACCTCAATGGAGCAGTGCTGTCATGACATTCATGTACTATTAAATGAAATCGGTATACAGCAATTCCACTTATTGGGGTATTCGATGGGAGGGCGAACAGCATTATCGTATTCGATGTTTTATCCAGAGCAGCTAACATCACTCATTCTAGAGAGTGCCTCACCTGGTCTTTCGTCGGAAGAAGATCGCAACAACCGGAAGGCGAACGATGAGAATCTGGTACAGAAAATCGAGCGAGAAGGTGTAAGAGCTTTTGTTGATTTTTGGGAAAACATACCTTTATTTCAATCACAAAAAGCGCTACCTCCTAAGGTCAAAGAGGCGATTCGACAGGAAAGACTTGGACAGTCTAAGGAAGGTTTAGCGTTATCGCTAAGAGGAATGGGAACTGGAAGTCAACCGAGCTGGTGGACGAATTTAGCTACCTTTCAAAAACCTGTACTATTGATAGTTGGGGAGCTAGATGATAAGTTTATACGGATTAACCAGAAGATGTGTGAATACTTACCTAATAGCGAAATGCGGATTGTGAAAAAAGTTGGACATGCAATTCATGTGGAAGAACCCTTTATTTTTGGTACAATAGTAAAGGAGTTTATTTTAGCAGATAAGATAGAATAGCTAACTTATACATCTGCATAAGAAAAATTCATTCGTTACATGATGGTTTTTAACTTTATTACATAGTATTTTAAGGAGGAGTATCATGGCTGTACAATGGGAAAAAGCTCGTGATTACGAAGAAATAATTTATGAAAAATATAATGGTGTTGCCAAAATCACCATTAACCGGCCAGAAAAGCGTAATGCCTTTACGCCACTAACGGTAAATGAAATGATTGATGCATTTGCCGATGCACGTGATGATTCATCTGTAGGTGTAATTATTCTTACTGGAGCAGGAGACTTAGCATTTTGTTCTGGCGGTGACCAGTCTGTTCGTGGACATGGTGGATATGTAGGAGAAGATCAAATCCCTCGCTTAAACGTTCTTGACTTACAGCGTTTAATCCGCACAATTCCAAAGCCTGTTATTGCAATGGTTGCTGGTTACGCTATTGGTGGTGGACATGTTCTTCACATTGTGTGTGACTTAACAATTGCGGCAGATAATGCTAAATTTGGACAAACTGGACCAAAAGTAGGAAGCTTTGATGCTGGTTATGGTGCCGGATTATTGGCAGAAATGGTCGGCCAAAAGCGAGCTCGTGAAATTTGGTACCTATGTCGCCAATACAATGCAGAAGAAGCATATGAAATGGGATTAGTAAATAAAGTAGTACCTTTAGAGAAATTAGAAGAAGAGACTTTACAGTGGTGTGAAGAAATTCTTGAGAAGTCACCAACAGCACTACGTTTCTTAAAAGCATCATTTAATGCTGCTACAGATGGCTTAGCTGGTTTACAGCAATTTGCTGGGGATGCAACCCTTCTTTACTATACAACAGATGAAGCAAAAGAGGGTCGAGATGCATTCAAAGAAAAAAGAAAACCAGACTTCGATCAATTCCCACGTTTCCCTTAATAAAGTGGAGGATGGTACATTAGTTTGCAAGTAACGATGGATAATAAGCAATGAAGCATAGAAGAACCTTTGCTATATGGCAAAGGTTCTTCTTTCAAGAGGTGATTTTATGGCGGAAATTATGCCGCACTGGCTTACCAAGCAGGCAACCCTTTCACCCAATCGACCCGCTATCGAAATGGTCGACGGTTCAGTGATTACATTCTATGAATTAATGCAGCAAAGTAAGGAATTAGCAAAAAAAATAGCCAATTATGGAATTGAAAAAGGAAGCCATGTAGGCATTTTATCCAATAATAACCCAACAATGATACGGCTAGTACATGCCCTAAGCTACTTAGGAGCCGTCGCTGTATTATTAAATACACGATTAACTAAGGAAGAGTTAAATTATCAAGTAAACGATGCCAAGATTAAGACAGTCATTAGTCAAGATGACTTATTGGAAAAGGCTAACCAATTAAACGTAAATCAATTAATAGGATTTACTGCATTAGAAAGGGAGAACCCATTAAATATTACGCTTGTTACTGAAATTAACCTTGATGATCCATTCACCATCATCTATACGTCGGGAACGACAGGATTTCCAAAAGGTGTTATTCATACGTATGGTAATCACTGGTGGAGCGCAATTGGCTCTGCATTAAATCTGGGGTTATCAGAAAAAGATAAATGGCTAGCTGTTCTTCCGTTTTTTCATGTTGGCGGATTATCTATTTTCTTTAAGAGTGTTATTTATGGAATGCCGGTATATTTGGTTGAGAAGTTTCATGAACAAGTAGTTCTTGACGCGATTTATCATCATGGTGTAACGATAGCTTCTGTGGTCACAGTAATGGTACAACGGATTATGCATGTACAAGGGGATCGACCATTTCCTAGTCATTTTCGCTGTATGCTATTAGGGGGTGGACCAGCTCCTGTTCCATTATTAGAAAAAGCAACCAACCGAAACATCCCAGTCTTTCAGTCATTCGGTATGACAGAAACTTCATCCCAAATCGTAACATTGAGTCCAAAGGATGCGTTTCGGAAAATTGGATCAGCTGGAAAGGCCTTATTTCCTGCACAAATCAGAATTGATACAGGAATTCCTATGGAAATTGGGGAGATATATGTAAAGGGGCCAATGGTAACCAAGGGTTATTACAATAACCCAGACGCAAATGAGAAGAGTTTCCAAGATGGCTGGCTTTCTACAGGTGACTTAGGTTACCTAGATGAAGAAGGTTTTCTATATGTAGTAGATCGGAGAAAAGATTTAATTATTTCCGGAGGGGAAAATATCTATCCATCTGAAATTGAGAGTGTTTTGTCTGCATATGATGGCATACGAGAAGTGGGAGTGACTGGTAAACCAGATGACTATTGGGGACAGGTACCAATCGCCTTTGTTGTATCAGACAAGCATGAAGTTAGTGAAGAAGCTATATTGGGCTATGCTAAAAAGCATTTAGCCAAATATAAACTACCGAAAGAAATTCACTTTGTCGAACGACTACCACGAAATGCTTCCAATAAATTAGTTCGAAATCAATTATTAGATTTACTATAAAATATCTCTATTCTCGATACATGCTTTTCCTCTTTTAAGACAGATTAAAAAACAGGAGGTGGGTGTGAATGGAGAAAAAGAAATATTATGTGGAAATAGGTAGTGGTGAAATATCACAGATAAAGTACCATAATAACGATAGTTTCACGATTTATGCTACAGATGAAGAGGTTGCAATACTACGTGCTAAGTTAGCCAATATGCATGATGCTTCCTATAATAGTTTCTGGAGAGCACATGTACCAATAATGCCCTATCATAATGATAAATCAAATGATAGCTATGATTCGGAAATGGTGGAGGCATATCAATTGTTACATGATCTTGGTGATCATACAACCAAAAAACATATTGAAAGTATCGGAATATTGGATGAAAAACATATGTAAACAAAGTTAGGAATAGGATATACTATCTTATTCCTTTTTCTTTGTTTAGTATCAGTAGATTATCGGGAATAGTAATACTAGAGAAACTAGTCGGAGGATATGTGATGAGAATACGATTCGTAGCTATTGGAATTAGTATCGGTATTGCCCTTGTTCTATCAACCGTGTCTACTACAAATAATCAAGCAGTACCAGTTAGCCAACAGAATGCGAAACAAGCGAAAGCGATTAAACATGATGACATTGTTCAATTGACCGATCTGTTTATGCATACACTTGTACAAGAAACGGGTGAGAATTATCGGGTACTAGAATATCCTGATAAGCAATCTATTGTGGATGCTTTTAAGCATATTACGACGGAAAATGTTGTGAAAGGATATGTCGATTACTATTTTTATGAAGAAAATGGGGCATTATATCTTGTTCCAACAGAAACACCACCATGGTTCGATAAACAGAATGCATACGATGTGGTACAATTAGATAAGAACACGTTCTTGGTTAAGCAGGACAATCAATCCGAATTTTACGGTGAATACGGAATTGAATTAGAGTTTACGTATCTAGACCAAGAATGGAAAATCACAAAAATAACACATCTATGATGAATAGTAAAAGGTAGCTGACATATGTTAACATTTCGAGATTTTTATCATAATGAGATACGATTGTCTTTTCTTGATCACCCCTTTTCGAAGGAACCAAAGCATGTATGGGTCATTTGCCGTTTTGAGGGTAAATGGCTATTAACCAAACATAAGGACCGAGGCTTGGAGTTTCCAGGTGGAAAGGTAGAAGAAGGAGAAAGTGCTGAAGAAGCGGCATATCGAGAGGTAATGGAAGAGACTGGGGGAATTATAAAGCAACTACAGTATGTTGGACAATACCATGTTGCAGGAAAAGCGGAGCATGTGATTAAGAATGTTTATTATGCTGAAGTTGATACCTTAGTAGAGCAAGATACCTATTATGAAACAGAAGGCCCTGTCCTCCTATCGGAAATTCCTAAAAAAGTGAAAACAAATAAGAAATATAGCTTTATTATGAAGGATGATGTTTTAACGTATTGTTTAAAGAGAATTTCCAGGAATTGATAAATTCTAATAGCTGTACGACACCTCCTGCATGGGAGGTGTTTTTTGCTTGAAAAGTATGACTATTCGTGCCTGTTTTGTTAGTATATAATTGAAAAAACCGAAAAGGTGTGTGTGATTTTTGAAAAGTACTTACATAGAAAACTACTTTAATCTAGTAGAAAAGCAAAGAGCGGTTCTTTATCAATTGGTTTCTAAGTCTCATATTGGATTATGGAATCGTCCTTTACCAGATAAATGGTCGGTTGGAGAAACGTTATATCATTTATATCTAATGGTGAGGTTAGTTAGAAGGTTTTCCACCATTTATTTTCCCCTTGCAAAACCGATTGCTAGAATACGTAAACATCACCACTATCAAACTTCGATACATAATATTTATGTGGAATATAATCAGAAGAAAAAAGGTCCTATGAAAGCCCCTTGTGTATTAACACCACCAAAGAATCTTAATCAAACATACACGCTTCTCGATATTCAACAGTTACTTGTAAACGAGACGAAAAAATTTAAGAATTTAGTAGCCGAATTAGAGGAACCAGTAGCAGGTCTCATTCGCTTTCCAGATCCAGTTGCATATTATCCAAACGTTATTCAAAGTGTTCATTTACTGGCAATTCATGAACAACATCACTTTAGTTTAACGGAAGAGTATATAAGAGACAGCAAATCTTACTAGATGAAGTGAGAAGTAAGAGTGAAAAAAAGTGGCACAAGAGAAACCGGAGTATAGTATAATTCTGTTCAAGATGAAGCTTTCATTGAATTGTACATAGGTGAATATGTTGGATAATTGTATAACAAAATGTTTTCGTTCCAACATAATGTGTACCAATAAAGATAGAAGTATCATTATTAGAGGAGTGAGGAAGATCGAACAGCTTACCAAGATTGCAGAAGGTAATACCGCTACGATTTATTTACGAAATAATCAAGTAGTTAAAGTCTTTCATGCGTACTTTCCGAAAAGTGAAGCGAGATATGAAGCGGCTAATCAAGAAGTCGCATATTCTAGTGGATTACCGGTACCTAAGATCATAGAAGTTACTTCATTAGATGGGAACCCAGCCATTATAATGGAGTATGTAAATGGCTCTACATTAGGGGAGCTAATGTTAGATAATATACATGAGGCTAGGTATTATTTGAATATAGCAGTTGATATACAACGGAAGATACACTTAGTTAAAACAGACTCCATAGAACCAATGACGTTAAAATTAAAGCGCCAAATCGAATTTGCTGAGAAGTTAAATGAAAAGCAAAAAGCGTGTCTTATCGAAAAAATGAATCAAATCACTTTTGAAAATAGATTGTGTCACGGGGATTTACATGTCTTTAATCTTATTCAGACGGGTCGTCATGTTGCAATTATAGATTGGGTGGATGCTAGTGTTGGCGATGTTCGTGCGGATGTCTACCGTACTTATCTACTTTACGCACAGCATTACCCAGAAATTGCTGAGGAATATTTAAATCTTTATACTGAAAAAAGCGGCATCAGCAAAGAAGATATATTAGAATGGGCCCCGATTATAGCGGGAGCGAGATTAGCAGAATTTGTACCGACAGAAGATTCGAGTAGATTATTACAGATTGTTCAAGACTATTGTACGTAAACTATAATAGTCCAGGTAACTCGAGAACGTTGAAAGGCTTATTTAAAAAGATTAGCTCATAGTTAAATGTACTGCATATAGTGAATTGTACAATTCAACCGAGAAAATATACGTACCCTTATTGGAGATAGCTTCGGTGAGACCTCACCTTAATAAGCGAGGAGTCTCACCAGCCATCGGATGGGAGATGTTTAGTTCAAGTAGTCATTCCCATAAATAAAGAGATGCTGAGACTTATTAGGAGAAACGTTATTTTATAAAATATTTCTACTATGTCGTATGCTTAATCAACCAACGTTCCATTCTTTCAACGACCTTATACATGATTGCAGCAAAGATAGCAATTAGAATTAATGCTGCCATAACTAAAGTAAAGTCAAAGACCTGGAAGCCATATACAATCAAATAGCCTAATCCTTCTTTGGAAACAAGAAACTCTCCTACGATAACCCCGACCCAAGATAACCCGACATTTACTTTTAACGTTGAAATCATGACAGGGAGATTTGCTGGAAATACAGCTGATTTAAAGCATTGCCAGCGGGTTGCACCGAAGCTTTTTAGTACCTTCTCATAGTTTGGATCAACTTCTCTAAATCCTGTGTAGACAACAATTGTTGTAATAATAACGGAAATGATAGCTCCCATGGCAATAATCGATACATAACCTGGTCCTAAAGCGACAATAATGATTGGCCCTAAGGCGACTTTAGGCATTGCATTTAAAATTACTAAATAAGGATCCATAATTTTTGAAAATCGGGTAGAAGACCATAACAATGATGCGAGTATAATACCGAGTATTGTACCAATCATAAAGCCTAGTAACGTTTCAAATAATGTGACATACGTATGAGAAATCATCGAGCCATCTGAGAATTTTTCGACTAATAGATTGAATACTCTAGTTGGTGAGCTGAATAATAACGGGTCAATCCATCTCATTCTACTAGCAAGCTCCCAAAGGCCAAAAAATCCAATTAAAATAAGAGCTTGCCAAATGAATACAATCCGTTTCTCACGTATGAGTTTTTGCTTATGCGTTTCAAATAATTGCTGGTCTTCATGATGGGACATGGTGATATCCCCTTTCTATCGAAGGGTTAAACGGTTTTCGTTTCATTTTTGTTTAACTCCTCCCAAACTTTATCGAATATAGATTGGTACTTAGGGTGTCTACGAACTAAAAATGGCAATTCATTTCGAAGTTCTATTGGTACTTCAAAGCTTTTAGCTATTTTACCTGGATTTGCACTCATAACGATTATGCGATCACTCATCGCAATCGCTTCCCCGATATCGTGGGTTACTAATATTGCTGTCTTATGGTAGGCGTGTAACAGTTTGTAAACAAGGTCTTCTAATTTTAGCTTCGTTTGGAAATCTAGAGCTGAAAAGGGTTCGTCTAATAGTAGAATTTTTGGATCCGTAATTAATGTTCTGACGAGTGCAACGCGCTGCCTCATTCCACCAGAAAGGGATGAGGGGTATTGATTTTCCACATTATTTAAACCAACCTCATGTAAAAGCTCGATTGCTTTTTCTTTTACGTATTCATTTGCCTTTCTCTGAATGGTCGGACCGATTAATACGTTATCTAAAATCGTTTTCCAAGGAAATAAATAATCTTGCTGTAACATATAACCAATAGCTAATTCAGATTCATCAATTGCTTTATTATTTAAAAGGACTTTACCTGACGTATGTTTCAATATCCCTGAAACGATAGAAAGAATCGTTGATTTACCACAGCCACTTGGCCCTAGTAAGGAGATAAACTCTCCCTCTTTTACTGAAAAAGAAATGTCGTCCAATGCTTTGGTATAATCATTTTTTGTGAAATAGTGGTGGGTGACATTTTCTAAGGTTAGAAAGGACATGTTTTCCCTCCTTATTGATTGATGACTTCCTCTGCAATCTCTGTATTTACTAGCTCTTCATAAGAAATCTCGCCATCTGGTATTTCCCCTGCCTCTTCTATGATGTTCGTTAAGTTATTCCATTCTTCCTCATCTAAGATTGGGTCTGTTGCGAACGATCCTTGGCTCTTATAGCGCTCAATCGAGGAAGTTAATATATCTAAATCTACATCTTCAAAATAGGATTGAATAGTCTCAGCAATTTCTGCAGAATCTGTTTCCTGTACCCATTGTTGTGCTTTATATATCGCTCTAGTGAATTTTTCAATGTTTTCTTTGTTATCTACTAGATAACTCTGCTTAGCCATAAAAACAGTGTATGGTACATGACCCGATTCTTCACCAAAGGAAGCGATGACATGGCCATTTCCTTCTTTTTCCATAACACTGGCAGTTGGTTCAAATAGCTGTACATATTCATAGTCTCCTGATAGGAAGGCACCTGGAATATTCGCAAAATCAATATTCTGGTGTAAGCTTAAATCGTTATGTGGATCTATTCCGTGCTGCTTTAGTACAAATTCGCCAACCATCTGCGGCATTCCACCTTTACGTTGTCCAAGAAAATTAGAACCCTTTAAATCTTCCCATTTAAAATCAGAATGTGCTTCTTTTGCTACTAAGAATGTCCCATCTGTTTGGGTAAGCTGAGCAAAGTTAACTGCGTAATCATTGGAATCTTGCGCATAAACATAGATCGATGTTTCTGATCCTACTAATGCAACATCAATTCCATCTGATAATAAGCCTGTCATCGTTTTATCTCCACCCCAAAGTGTTTGAAGCTCTACATCTAATCCTTCCTCTTCAAAGAATCCTTTCTCAATTGCTACATATTGAGGTGCATAGAAGAGAGAGCGGGTAACCTCTCCTAATTTAATAGTTGTATTTTCATTAGAACCACAAGCAGAAAGGAAAAGAAGTGTAAAACATAATATAACCCCAAAAATTTTCATTTTTCTCATTCTTTACGACCCTTTCCATTTCGAAAATTTTTTATGCAAAAAGGAAAGTATATCTTCCCGATTTGTAATAAAGTTTGAATAGTCGTTCTCAAGTAGAGTATGAGAATACCAAAATTACTTCAACCACATAGTATGCTTTGAATGAAAAATGTGTGAATGCCTAGTTTTTATATGTTATATTTTACGTCTTGCAGGGAGGGTTTTGACGCGAGAGGAGTGATTCTCGCTCCTAGTCGTCGGAGTAGACTTCGCGCGAGGCTGGAGTAAGTTTCGCGCGAGAAAGGGGAAAAATCGCGCGAACTATAAGAAATTTCGCGCGGCAATAAGAAGAACTCGCGCGACAGAAGGAACCTCGCGCGCGGGAGTAGGGGGGAATCATCAACTAAGTAGAAAACCGACCTCTAAAAGTAAGGTCGGTTTTAGAGTAGGCAAAAAGTCTTTCCTGCCTGTATAAGAATATAGTATATAAACCCTCTTGGGATGAGGACAGGATAGTGTTATTTAAAATTAGGTCCTGCTGCAGCGATTTCTGGGCTAACATGAGTAAATTTTTTGAAATTATCATGGAACTTCTTAGCCAGATTTCTTGCTGTTTCGTCATATGCCTCTTTGTCTTCCCATGTATTTCTTGGAATAAGTAGTTCATCAGGAACACCAGCAACATGAGCAGGGATTTCCAAGCCAAAGATTTCATCTTTAATTGTTTCGACGTTATTTAGTTCTCCTTCTAATGCAGCATGAACCATTGCACGAGTATAAGAGAGCCTAATTCGATTTCCTACACCATAGGATCCACCAGTCCATCCAGTATTAATTAGGAATACATTTGTATTATATAAATCAATTTTTTCACCTAGCATCGTTGCATATGTTGCAGGCGATAATGGAAGGAAAGGTGCTCCAAAGCAGGCTGAAAATGTTGCTTGCGGTTCTGTTACACCACGTTCTGTTCCAGCTAGTTTACTAGTATACCCACTTAAGAAATGATACATTGCTTGTTCTTTTGTTAGTTTACTAATAGGTGGTAACGTACCAGATGCATCAGCAGTTAGGAATACAATGGTATTCGGATGTCCTGCAATGCTTGGATTTACAATATTATCTATATGTTCTAATGGATATGCAGCTCTAGTATTTTCTGTTAAGGAAGTATTATCGAAATTAGGGATACGTGTTTCTTCATCTAATACTACATTCTCTAATACAGAACCAAACTTAATGGCGTTGTATATTTGTGGTTCCTTTTCTTCCGATAGGTTGATACACTTTGCATAACAGCCACCTTCTATATTAAACACACCACTAGAACTCCAGGCATGCTCATCATCACCGATTAGCTTGCGGTAAGGATCAGCTGATAATGTTGTTTTTCCAGTTCCAGATAAACCGAAGAATAAAGCAACATCCCCCTCATTACCTACGTTTGCTGAGCAGTGCATGGATAATATGTTTTGCTCTGGTAATAAAAAGTTCATGATAGAGAAGATGGACTTTTTGATTTCACCTGCATACTCTGTTCCACCGATTAAGATGACTTTGTGCTTGAACGATACAATGATAAATGCCTCTGAGTTAGTACCATCAATACTCGGATCAGCCTTAAAGGTTGGGGCAGAGATTACAGTAAATTCTGCTTGATGATTTGCTAATTGCTCCTCTGTTGGACGAATGAATAATTGTTTCGCAAATAAATTATGCCAAGCAAATTCGTTGATTACTTGAATTGGTAATTGATAGTTGTGATCAGCTCCAGCAAATCCATTAAATACAAAAACTTCATCTTTTTGCTTTAGGTGCTCCATTACTTTTGTATATAAGGATTCAAATACTTTTTCTTCAATAGGTTGATTTACAGTACCCCAGTCTACTTTACTTTCGGATATGGAATCCTTTACAATGAACTTATCCTCTGGGGAACGGCCAGTATATTTACCGGTAGTAGCGAGCACAGCTCCTGTATTTGATAAGACCCCTTCATTTCGTGAAAGGACTTTTTCAACTAATCTAGCAACAGATAAGTTTTTCTTTGTAGTTTGCTGGGACAGAAGTTCTTCCAATAATGAGGTTTTCATTACTGTATTCATTAAAATTACCTACCTTTATTTATGAGATTCAATACATTTATTTCCTGAAATTAATTATTAGTATAACACATTTAAATTAATAGTCCATACTATTCGTTGTTTTTATTGTATTATTTTATTAAAATTACGTGACAGTGTATTATACAGTTGACATAGGACAATTGCTTCAGTTAATCTACAATAGAGCGGATACTCTCTTATTCAGAGTTGGTGGAGGGACAGACCCGATGAAACCCGGCAACCATCACATTTGTGAAAAGGTGCTAACCTGAAGCAAGGAAAATTCCTTGAACAATAAGAGCGAAAGGCTAGTAAACCCTTTCCTCATGTAAGAAGGAAAGGCTTTTTTTATTGATTAAGGATATACTATCTGATAGATATTTGAGTTCCGTAACAAAGAAATAGAGGGAGGATTTAGCCAAATGGCTAAGAATCGTCGATTATTTACTTCTGAGTCAGTAACAGAAGGTCACCCAGATAAAATATGTGACCAAATTTCCGATGCAATTTTAGATGAAATTTTAAAAAAGGACCCGCTAGCTAGGGTTGCGTGTGAAACGACCGTAACAACAGGATTAGTACTTGTTGCTGGAGAGATTACCACATCTACCTATGTTGATATCCCACAGGTTGTTAGACAAACCGTTAAAGATATCGGTTACACTCGTGCGAAATATGGATTTGATGCTGATACTTGTGCAGTTCTAACTGCTATTGATGAGCAATCACCAGATATCGCAAGCGGGGTAAACCAAGCGTTAGAAGCACGTCTTGGAAAAATGACAGAGAGTGAAATTGATGCAATCGGAGCAGGAGACCAAGGATTGATGTTTGGTTTTGCTTGTAACGAAACAAAAGAATTAATGCCGTTACCAATTTCTTTAGCGCATCAACTTTCTAAACGGCTAAGTGATGTTAGAAAAGACAGTACGCTAGCTTATCTTCGTCCAGATGGAAAAACACAAGTAACCATTGAATATGATGAAGAGGATCATCCAGTAAGAGTTGATACGATTGTCATTTCTACACAGCATTCACAAAGTGTTACTTTAGAACAGATTGAAAAAGACTTGATCGAGCACGTCATTAAGCCAGTAGTACCTGCAGAATTATTAGATGATGAAACGAAATACTTTATTAACCCGACTGGAAGATTCGTTATTGGAGGTCCACAAGGGGATGCAGGTTTAACTGGTAGAAAAATAATTGTCGATACGTATGGTGGCTATGCACGCCATGGTGGGGGTGCTTTTAGTGGGAAGGATCCTACAAAAGTAGACCGTTCAGCTGCTTATGCTGCTCGTTATGTGGCGAAAAATATTGTAGCTGCTAAATTAGCTGATTCATGTGAAGTTCAGCTTGCATATGCAATCGGTGTTGCAGAACCGGTTTCCATTTCCATTAATACGTTTGGTACCGGAGTAGTAAGCGAAGAGGTATTAGTTAATGCTGTTCGCGATATATTTGATTTACGTCCAGCTGGAATTATCCGCATGCTAGATTTACAAAGACCTATCTATAAGCAAACTGCAGCATATGGTCATTTCGGTAGAACAGATGTAGAATTTCCTTGGGAAAAAACCGATAAAGTAGACGCGTTATTAGCACAAGTTAAATAATGTATTTAAAAGGCTTAGAACCCAGTGTTCTAAGCCTTTGCTATTAGGAAAAATCAAGCCCTAAATCAGTATGGTACTTATAATAATGTCCTTTTTCGACATAGGATTTGCGAACTCGTTCCATCTCTTGATAATCCGTGTCCGTTAATTCGCGAACTACTTTGGCAGGGCGTCCCATAACTAATGTATGAGGTGGAATTTTTTTGCCAGGTGGAATTAGACTTCCCGCACCAACAAAAGCATGTTCCCCAATTTCTGCCCCGTCTAAGATAATCGACCCCATACCGATTAAAGCATTTTTTCGTATAATAGAAGAATGAAGGGTAACTTGGTGTCCTACAGTAACATCATCTTCAATGATAAGAGGATTATTAGGACTTTGATGTAGCATAGATAAATCTTGAATACTAACTCGTTTACCGATTCTAGTTGGAGCAACGTCTCCTCGGATAACAGTTTTAAACCAAATACTAGTTTCTTCTTCAATTGTGACATCTCCAATTACTACTGCGTCTTTTGCAATAAAAACGGTCGGATGTATCTTAGGTGCGATATTTTGATAATGATGAATCACTCAATATCCCTCCTTGACTATTTTTTCTGTATTGCTATGATAAATGGTGGATTATTCTTTTGATTAATAAATCCATATTGCAGTACACTATATTGTTTTTGATTCAGGGAAATGACGTGCTTTAATATCGTATTTTTTTCATCTTGCCCGCCTTCGTGTCCATAGTATACTACTAAAATAATTCGACCATTTTTTTTAAGGTACTTTAATATGGTATCAATAGCTTTTACGGTGGACTCCCCTTTTGTAATGATAGACTTATCACTTTTCGGTAAGTAGCCTAAGTTAAAGATAGCACCACCTATTTCAATATCATGAAATAAATAATCGCCAATATTCTCATGACTGTCTAATACAAGTGATACATTGGAGCAGTTGTGCTCCATTAATAATCGATCGGTATTATCAATAGCTTGTTCTTGAATATCTAAGGCAATAACTTCTCCGGTGTCTCCTACTAGCTTACTTAAAAATAATGTATCATTTCCGTTACCACATGTTGCATCAATAACGGTCTCTCCAGGAGAAATGATTTCTTCTAATAAATGATGTGAGTAGTTTAAAATGCTTTTCATCCTCGGGTCCCCTTATGCATAAATTGAGTCTGTGTTTAGAATAGCACGTAAAAACACTTTTAAAAACTTATATGCCATGTAATTAGTTTGTAATAGTTCATCTAATACTATAATAAAAAAGGAATATCTTGACAAAGCTAATAGTATTCATTAAAATTTTATGTAAATATGGAAATGCGATGCGAAGGAGTAGTAGTAATGGTACTCAGGCTAAGAGAGACAATGGTTGGTGTGAATTGTCCCTGAGAAGTTGCGAACTCGCCTTTAATGCTGCAGGAGTGAACCCAAGTAGTTCCTGCCGTTAATCCGCGTTAAGGATACGAGTGAACGAATGAATTCGTTAATTTGGGTGGTACCGCGGGAAATACAGCTTCTCGTCCCTTTATAGGGATGAGGGGCTTTTTTTATTTTTTCGGTTTATTAGATGATGTTGTATTTGCATTTTCTAAGATAGTAACTGAAGGAAAGTACGAAAAACCCACAATAAAAGGAGGAAAAGTAATGAGTTTTCATCATCATGAAATTGAAAAGAAATGGCAGAAATATTGGCTAGAGAACAAAACTTTTAAGACGAACACGAATACAGACAAGAAGAAATTTTATGCATTAGACATGTTCCCATATCCATCTGGAGCGGGCCTTCACGTTGGTCATCCAGAAGGATACACTGCTACAGACATTATTTCTCGAATGAAGCGTATGCAAGGCTACGAGGTTCTTCATCCAATGGGGTGGGATGCATTCGGGCTTCCTGCTGAACAATATGCACTAGATACCGGAAATAGCCCAGCAGAATTTACACAACAGAATATCAATACCTTCAAAAGACAGATTCAAGAACTTGGTTTCTCTTATGATTGGGATCGAGAAATTAGTACAACAGACCCTTATTATTACAAGTGGACTCAATGGATCTTTACAAAACTTTATGAAAAAGGTCTGGCTTATATCGATGAAGTAGCAGTGAATTGGTGTCCGGCTCTTGGGACCGTTCTTGCTAATGAAGAGGTTATTGATGGGAAAAGTGAACGTGGTGGACACCCCGTAATTCGTAAGCCAATGAAACAATGGATGTTGAAAATTACAGCATATGCCGATAGACTTCTAGAAGATTTAGATGAGGTGGATTGGCCAGAAAGCATTAAAGACATGCAACGTAATTGGATTGGTCGCTCGGAAGGTGCAGAAGTAACGTTTCATATAGAAGGACATGACGGGACATTTACAGTGTTTACTACAAGACCTGATACGTTGTTTGGCGCAACCTATGCTGTTCTTGCACCAGAACACCCACTAGTAGCGAAAATTACTTCTCCTGATCAAGAACAAGCAGTTCAACAATATTTGGAGAATGTTCAAACGAAGTCGGACCTTGAAAGAACAGATTTAGCAAAGGATAAAACTGGTGTATTTAGTGGTGCATATGCTATTAATCCTGTGAATCAAGAGAAAATGCCTATTTGGATCGCAGATTATGTGCTAATGTCCTATGGTACTGGTGCAATCATGGCTGTTCCTGCACATGATGAACGAGATTACGAATTTGCTACTAAATTTAAGTTACCGATTAGAGAAGTAGTAGCAGGTGGCGATATTTCGAAGGAAGCCTATACAGGAGATGGAAAGCACGTAAACTCAGATTTTCTAAATGATCTAAATAAAGAAGAAGCAATTTCTAAAATGATTGAATGGCTTGAAGAGAAGAGGGTAGGGGAAAAGAAAGTAACATACCGCCTTCGTGATTGGTTATTCTCTAGACAACGTTATTGGGGTGAACCAATTCCAGTTATTCATTGGGAAGATGGAACAATAACTACCGTTCCAGAAGAGGAATTGCCTCTAGAGCTTCCTGTTATGACGGAAATAAAACCATCTGGGACTGGGGAATCGCCACTTGCTAATAGTGACTGGGTGAATGTGGTCGACCCTGTGACAGGTAAAAAAGGTCGTCGTGAGACAAATACAATGCCACAATGGGCTGGGAGCTGCTGGTATTTCCTACGCTACATTGATCCAAATAATAGTGAAAAACTAGCAGATCCTGAACTACTTAAAAAATGGCTGCCAGTGGATATTTATATCGGTGGAGCAGAGCACGCGGTACTTCACTTGCTATATGCACGTTTTTGGCATAAATTCCTATACGATATCGGTGTCGTTCCAACTAAAGAACCATTTATGAAGCTCTTCAACCAAGGGATGATTCTTGGTGAAGGTAATGAGAAAATGAGTAAATCAAAAGGGAATGTAGTAAATCCAGATGATATTATTTCATCTCATGGCGCAGATACCCTTCGCCTTTATGAAATGTTCATGGGACCGCTAGAAGCCTCAGTCGCATGGTCTACCAATGGACTTGATGGAGCGCGTCGTTTCCTAGATCGTGTATGGCGTCTATTTATTGATGATAATGGCGGTCTTTCTAGTAAAATTGTTGACGGTACTGGTCCAGAACTAGAAAAGGTATACCATGAAACAGTTAAAAAGGTTACCGAAGATTTTGAGAATCTACATTTCAATACTGGTATTTCTCAAATGATGGTATTTATTAATGAGGGATATAAATCTGAGAAGCTTCCTAAAGAATATGTAGAAGGATTTGTCAAACTACTATCTCCAGTAGCACCTCACCTTGCCGAAGAGCTTTGGAGTCGCCTAGGTCATGAAGGAACAATTAGTTATGAAGCTTGGCCGACTTATGATGAATCTAAATTGGTTGAAGATGAAGTGGAAATTGTTGTTCAAGTCATGGGTAAAGTTCGTTCTAAACTTCAAGTGGCTAAAGATATCTCTAAAGATGAACTAGAGAAATTGGCGTTAGAAGATGAAGGGATTCAAGAATGGATTGCTGGAAAGACAATTAGAAAAGTTGTTGTAGTACCAGGGAAATTAGTTAATATAGTAGCAAATTAATGTGAAAGGCTCCTAACAGGATATTCTCTATTAGGAGCCTTTATTGTATCTATTAATTACTTGGCATCCATTTTGTTTGAAGTAAAATCCATTTATCTCTATCGTAGTACCACAATGACTCAACAGTTCCTAACTGGTCAGCATGATTTGCACCACTTACTTGTTGATAACTTTTTAATCCATAGCCTTTGCTTTTACTAATAAATTTAGGCTCGAAAAAAGCTATTGGATCAACCATTGTAGAAGTTTTCTTTATAACTTTTCCTTCTTCACTATAGATGCCTAGGCGTATATACTCTTCTTTTCTATCCTGTACATTTACAATAGTTGGTTTCGTGTTAGGTGAAATGGTTATCTCTACTTTAAAGCTATCGAGGAATCCTCCTTTTACAAAAGGTTGTTCTGGTAGTGGTAATTCTGTTAGTTTGTTTTGAATTAAGGTATGCAGATGGTACTGGTACAATCCACCACTTCCTCCGGTGGAACTTTGAAAAAAGATATTATTTACCTTGTCATGGTTTAAATCAATAAACTTAAGGGTTGGATTATACCCTCCCATGTACGGGATTTCCCAAACATGATTCTCACTTGATGTAATAACTGCTACAATGTCTCGGTAATAATTCGAATCAGGTGAAAATAAAATACCCTTTAATTCGATTACTTCCTTTAAACCATTACCTGTTACATCTTCTTCATAAGTCTTAATCACGTGGAGTTCTGATTTTGTATCATATTCTGCTGCATTTATGGAATAAGCTCCCAAGATGAACAAGATTACGAATACTAATAGTGGATAGGCTAACTTTTTCATGGGTCACTCCTTCATCATTTTATTTGGTAGGTAAGGATAGCGTTTGTAAAATAGTCAAATGCTATACGATGGAACTTAATGGGGGGTAGTTGAATATAATAAATTTGGTTATTCTATGTTACTAAAATATGGTAATATGATTCTTCGATTTAATATTGACTAGTATTCTAAAGGGGTGTAATATGTAATTTACTGTTAAGAAATAATGTCATGTCTTTTAATGATATAAACATGGAAGAAATATTAAAAAAACTAGTTGACATAATCTGATGCTGGTGATATAGTATTACTTACCGCTTAGATGAAGCCATTAAAGTTTTTCTAAAAAACTAGTTGACATAATCTTGATAGCGTGATATGATATAAAAGTTGTCGCTAAGAGATGGCAATAAAGATTTTGCTCCTTGAAAACTGAACAAAACAACCAGTATGTCAAGAAGAAACATACCCTGTTTTTTCTATGTAAAGAATTACAGAAGCTAGCAGCTTCTTTGCTAAGAATTTACCTATGATTGATTGGTGTCAATCATAGACAAACTTTTTTGGAGAGTTTGATCTTG
>NZ_JBPWOS010000013.1:0-119515 GCF_055550225.1 Ornithinibacillus liuyingii
AATAACAAGCTTTATTTTAAATTCCTCACTATATTTGGACATAAAAAACACCCCCAAAAGTTAGATATACTACTCTAACTTTTGGGGGTAAGTGCCAATAGATATTTTTCTATAACAGGCTTTTCTCTTATTACAATGCTTGAGCAGCGGTGATTAATGCAAGGTTATAAACATCCTCTGCACTACATCCACGTGACAAGTCATTTACAGGCTTATTTAATCCTTGTAGGATTGGACCAACTGCTTCAAATCCACCTAAGCGTTGGGCAATTTTATATCCAATATTTCCAGCTTCTAGACTAGGGAAAACAAATACGTTCGCATCCCCTTGAATAACTGCATCTGGTGCCTTTTTCGCTGCAACACTCGGAACAAATGCAGCATCAAATTGGAATTCGCCATCAATTACAAGAGAAGAATCTTTTTCCTTAGCAATCTGTAATGCTTCCACCACTTTTTCCGTTTCTGGTGACTTCGCAGAGCCCTTTGTAGAAAAGCTTAGCATTGCTACTATAGGATCCACCCCGAATAATTTAGCTGTTACCGCAGACTCCACAGCGATTTCTGCTAGATCATTACTATCTGGTGTGATATTGATAGCACAATCTGCAAACACATATTTTTCATCGCCACGAACCATGATAAATACACCAGACGTTTTCTTCACGCCTTCTTTTGTTTTAATGATTTGTAGTGCTGGTCGTACCGTGTCTGCTGTTGAATGGGCAGCCCCACTTACAAGACCATCTGCTTCATTCATGTACACTAACATCGTACCGAAGTAATTTTCATCCATTAACATTTTTCGTGCATCTTCTTCTGTTGCCTTCCCTTTTCGACGTTCGACAAAAGCCTGTACCATATCGTCAAATTTTTCATAGCTGTTTGGGTCAAGAACAGTTGTTGCACTTAAATCGACATTTAATTCAGAAGCCTTTTGTTGTACTGCATCCTTGTCACCAATAACGATAGGGTTCAGTACTCCCTCCGTTCCTAGCTTACTAGCAGCGGTAAGAACACGCTCATCTAATCCTTCTGGAAAAACGATTGATTTATTTTTGCCGTTAATCTGTGATTTTACCTCATCAAATAAGTTACTCATTATCTTACCTCCAATTGTTGTATGTACTTAATATGTATCAACATGATGTAAAAGTTGCACATATCGTGTTGTTTAAACCAATTATCATCATAGTATAAAATGCCCTAGAATGAAATGAAATGACTCAGCAAGAAATCGACAATCTGGTGACAACCCTACTAAAAAACCGGTTAACCATTGATATATCAATGTTCCTCCATCATTTAATAGGAAGCCCTCTTTCATGATTATGCCATTCATTTGTGATATAGTAAACATATGAAATAGATATTACTACGAAGGAGAGATATATATGGTAGAAGCTGTCGAAACAATGGATGGATGGTATAGCCTACATGATTTCCGCACAATAGATTGGACTTACTGGAAAACTGCAACTCCAGAAGAAAAGAAAGAAGCTATTGCTAGCTTTGAAGCACTCATTACGAAATGGGATGCTGTCGAGGAAGCAAAAAACGGGTCTCATGCCATGTATAAAATTGTCGGTCAAAAAGCAGACCTCATGTTTATGTTCCTCCGCCCAACCATGGAAGAATTAAATGAGCTAGAAACAGAATTAAACAAATCTAAATTTGCTGAGTTCCTAACTCCTGCTCATTCGTACGTTTCTGTAGTAGAGCTTTCTAAATATCGCCCTGCTAAGGATGGAATCGATCCTGAAACATTACCAGAGACACAAGCTCGCTTAAAACCTATCTTACCAAAATGGGAGCATGTTTGTTTTTACCCAATGGATAGACGTCGTGTAGGAGATGAAAACTGGTACACCTTAGAAAAAGATGTTCGTGGTAAATTACTTTATGAGCACAGTAAAACAGGTCGTAAATATGCTGGTAAAGTAAAACAGATCATCACTGGTTCTATAGGTCTAGATGATTGGGAATGGGGCGTAACCTTATTCGCTCACGAGCCATTACAATTCAAAAAAATTGTATACGAAATGCGTTTCGATGAAGTTAGCTCACGCTATGGTGAGTTCGGTGAATTCTTTGTCGGCAACTTATTGAAAAAAGAAGAAATCGCTAAATTCTTGGAAGTATAAGACGAATAAAGAAGACTTTCTGTTTCGACAGGAAGTCTTTTTCTATGCGGTTTTTACAAGTTTTGATGAAAATACAAAGATTTTGTCAAAATCAGGACTGTGTCTAATATGTAGGATAATGTAGTAGAGGGATTCCCTACCCTGGCTTCAAAGATTTACCTCTTATGCGAATTGCTAATCGTAGTAGCTACCTAACAGGAAAATTATACTAGCTGAAAATTATATCAACCACAAGAGAAACATACCCATTTATCTCATCGCCAAACTTTTACTCTCTCCCCTACCTCGATCCCACTATAAATTTTCTAAAAAATATCTAGGCATATCACTTCCCACCCATACATACATATAATCATAGTAGACCTTGGATAGAAATGAGGTGTACTAATGGCGGTAATATCACATAACGAGAGCGATATTGATCTATTGGCACGTCTAATACGTGCTGAAGCAGAAGGTGATGGCAAACAAGGAATGTTAATGGTTGGAAATGTAGGGGTAAACCGTGTTCGAGCTGACTGTCTTGATTTTGTAGATATAAGAAGTATTCATGATATGGTATATCAACAGCCTGGTGGCTTTGAAGCCACTATTAAGGGATATTTTTATCAGCGGGCGCGAGAGTCTGAAAAGCGATTAGCTCGCCGGACGATTCAAGGGGAAAGGTTCCATCCTGCGAGTAATGCTTTATGGTTTTTTAGACCTGATGGAGCTTGTCCAGCTCAATGGTATAACCAATGGAACAGTGGAAGGTTTAAAGCACATTGCTTCTTCGCCCCATCCGCCGAAGATTGTCCAACTGTATTTTAAATAATTTTTAGGAGGTTTTATAGAATGTCTGATCATAACAACCAAGGAAAGTCTCAACAAAATGCAAGCTATAGCCAACAACCTTATTACTATTTCCCACCAACTTCTCCAGCATTTTATCCAGCATTTCCATATCGCCAATTTGGATTTCCACAGCAACAGCCCGGTCAACAGCAACAGCAACAACAATCACCATTTATTGATGTTCCAGGAATGCTACCAGCGGAGCAATCTTACATCGAGAATATCTTACGTCTAAATCGCGGCAAAGTTGCGACCGTTTATATGACGTTTGAAAACAATCCAGAGTGGAACGCCAAAATCTTTAGAGGGGTGATTGAGGCCGCTGGTCGAGATCATATCATACTTAGTGATCCACAAACCGGGAAGCGCTACTTATTACTGATGGTGTATTTGGATTATATTACATTCGATGAAGAACTAAATTATGAATACCCTTATGGAACTAACCCAAATCTAGCTACCTTCCCACCAAGATAAACAACGATTTGCATACAACTAGTTAGCTCCGGAAATATACTTCGCTTTCCACGGGCGGCTGGTGAGGCTTCGCACTGCGGGGTCTCACCTATGCCTATCCTCCCGTAGGAGTCTAGGTATATTTCCGGAGCTAGTATCGTGTATCATTCGGTTTTACATTTAATTCTTGTAGTTATGTCCCAGCCTTTTTACATCACGTTATTTGCGAGGCGACTTTATATGCGACATCCATATAATAAATTTATACAAGGTGAACTGGTTGCAATTGGACTCGCCATAGTTTGCGGACTTATCGCATTAATACAAGGCGTTTTTTTACTTATCGTTATTTGCCTTTACCTACTAGCAGCAAGCCTTGTGTTTGACGGACTCATCGCCATGAATATGCGCAATCCAAACCACGGTGTCAAACAAATGCTAAGAGCGGCAATCCTGTTTCTATTAACCACTTTCCTATTCATTTTCTTATAGGAACTTGATAATCGTATATCCCAGTAAAATCCATCCAATTAAAAATGCTACCCCGCCAAGAGGGGTTATCATAGCGAAGGTTTTAATGCCTGTAGTGGAATAGATATATAGGCTACCTGAAAATAGGACAACCCCAATAAAGAATAACCACCCAGCCCAAGACAAGCTTCCGGACTGTAGTTTCCATCCAATTAATCCTGTTACAAACAATGCTACGGTATGGAACATCTGATATGTAACAGCCTTTTCCCATGTACGTAAAGCTTTTTCTGTTAGCTTACCTTCCAGTCCATGTGCTCCAAATGCACCAAGGGCTACAGCTAGAAAACCATTAATTACACCCAATATTAAAAAGATCTTCATCTCTTTGTACACTCCCTATTAAAAATCAAAAATCGAATCACCATTGCCTTCATCATCGAGCTCGATTGATCGTTTAAAGGTCTGTTGTGAAGTTGACTTTGCTTTTGGTGTTTCTCCTATCATTGCTTTTAATTCTTCCTCACTAATCGCATCTGTTTTTTCCTCTGTTGGTTGTGGTTGGCTTTCTGGTAAAAATAAATCACATAATAAACGTATATTTTCTATATTCTTAAGCATTTCTGGTTGGTTATGCTGATTCTGCATTGCCTGCTTTAGTTCTAGCATCATTTTCTGTAGAATCCGCTCATTTGCAACGGCCACTTGTGACACTCCTCTTTTTCTTAATCATTCTTCTTTATCATACCGAAAAGTATTACCATCATAAAGTAAAATAGACTTCTTCCAGGAAAATTAAAAAAGCCTTGAGCACCTCAAGACTTGTACTTACGTCATTAGGGAAAAGGCAAAGTTACGCACTTTGATCCTTATTCTCTTCTAAATAGCGACTAAAAACCCATTGCAAAAATTTAATCTCATCACTACTAAGCTTGCGATCTAGTTTACCTTCTATGTCTTTATGCATTTGCAAATAGTGTTTCATACGCTACTGGTCCCCTTTCGTATAAACCATCAATTATATATTACAATTTTTAGAATATACACTCAACATGTTTTTAATCAAATAGTGATTAATAACTAAAAAATAATAGATAGTGGAAAAATACAGCAATATAAAAGTACCATTCTCTGCTGCAATAACTGTTCGTTTTTACCCAGATTTCCTTCTAGCAAACTAGCTTTTTAATAAAAATTCATTTTGACAAATATATATGCGGAACTTATACTATTAACAGTGATTTAATTACTATTATTTTAATATACTAATACTAAACATATGAACAAGGTGGTTTGCCATGAAACATTCTTACACTCTCAAGGAGCAGCTAAAATTTATAATCCCCTCGCTTCTAGGTATTTTCTTTTTTATGATTCCAGTAAAAACAGCTGATGGATTTTCCATCCCGATTGCAATCTTAGCAAATTGGGTACAAGATGTGCTTGCTGGACAATTATCACTAATCATGATGATCATCATTTCTTTAACAGCAGTATTAACCATTCTTGCAAGAGTGATTGGTATTGATGCTTTAGCCAAAACTCCATTTTTTAAAAAACTACTTTATGTTAATTGGTTTTGGACAATTGCTAGAGTCCTTGCAGCTGCCTTTGCTATTATGGTTTATTTTAAAATTGGACCCGAGGCAATCCATAGTGAAGATACAGGTCAATTATTATTAGATGATCTATTGCACGTATTGTTTGCCGTCTTTTTGTTTGCTGGTATTTTCCTACCGTTGTTAATGAACTTTGGACTAATGGAATTATTCGGTACACTCGCAACAAAGATCATGCGCCCATTATTTAAGCTACCAGGTAGATCCTCAATTGATGCATTAGCATCTTGGATTGGTGATGGTACTATCGGAGTTCTTCTTACTAGTAAACAATATGAGGATGGATACTATACGAAGCGTGAAGCTGCCGTTATTGGTACTACCTTTTCAGTTGTTTCGATTACATTTTCTTTAGTAGTCATTGCTCAAGTCAATCTTAGTCATATGTTTGTTCCATTCTATATCACGATTCTGATTGCCGGACTAGTTGCAGCATTAGTAATGCCAAGAATCCCTCCACTTTCACGAAAAGCGGATACGTATATTAATGAACAAGCTTCCGGGATTGAAGAAGCAATTCCAGAAGGACATAACTCTTTGTCCTTTGGTTATAAAAAGGCAGTTGATCGTGCGAAAAAAGAATCTAGTGTTTACCAGTTTGTCAAGGAAGGTAGCCAGAACGTTTTAGATATGTGGATGGGCGTTGCTCCTGTCGTAATGGCTTTCGGTTTAGTTGCCCTTATCATTGCGGAATATACACCCGTATTCCAATGGTTAGGTATGCCGTTTATTCCGATATTAGAGCTAATGCAAGTACCATTTGCACAAGAAGCATCTGAAACGATTCTAATTGGATTTGCTGATATGTTCCTGCCATCCCTTATCGGTTCATCGATAGAGGCGGAAATCACAAGATTTATTATTGCGGCATTGTCTGTTACACAATTAATCTACATGTCAGAGGTGGGGGGACTTTTACTAGGCTCCAAAGTACCAGTTTCGTTCAAAGACCTAATCGTTATCTTCCTGCTTCGAACGCTTATTACTTTACCAATTATCGTACTAATGGCACATATTATTTTCTAACTTGAAGTCAAGTGGGCATTCTACGTCAATTTGGGCAACCTCCCTAAACTAAAGCAAATAATCCCGTATCACATTATCCGTGATACGGGATTATTATTATTTCTAGAAAAAGGGGGGCTACTTATATATACGTATTAAGTTGGAAGAAAGTTTCAACAGGCTAATAACTTTTTACCATTTTTTTCATATTAGTCATATTACATTCAATTAATGGCTGACTCATCACCAGCACCGGTTTACTAGAAAGAGCTAACACGATGAGCAAGGAAACTCCGGCAAGCCCTATCACATCAAGGGGACTACTCACTTGGAAGATATCATAAGCACGGAAATATTGAATAATAAAGCCATGCAATAGATAGACATATAGCGTTCTTTCTCCTAGTTTAGTCATGCTATTCCGTTTAGTCGGAATCCACGCAAGAACACTCGCTGCCATTAAGGTTGAGGTTGCATACACTAACAGTCTTGCTACCCCACCAAATTCCGTCATTCCAAGATCAAAGTAAGATTTAGAAGCAAGCAGCCAACCAGTATTAATGTCAGGCGCAAAATATATTCCAACAGCGATGAACACCATCACCATAACCGATACTATTTTCACGCTCTTACGCTTCAACATCATTACATGCTCTTCCTTCAACCAATAACCTAACAAGAAATATGGAAAGAACACAAATGTCCTAGATAAACTAAATGAATGGCCAATTGCCGCTAAATAGCCAACTGTTATGCCAAATAATATTGCAACTAGTAAACTAGCATACGCTGGTAGCCTCTTAAATAAGATTAATAACATATGCCAACTAAATAAACTAATTAAAAACCACAATGACCAATGTGGGTAAAATATGTCTGTTAACCAATTTGATTTCCCAATTAAATAATAGTAGGAAGAATAGATTAATTGAAAGATTACATATGGAAGTAAGAGCTTTTTAGCTAAATTGATAATATACCCTTTATTCCCAAAACCTTTAGCAAAGAATCCAGATAAGAATATGAATGCTGGCATATGAAACGTATAAATCCACGTATACAGCGTATGTATCCCCGCTGAACCGTCAATATAAGGCTGGATAACATGCCCAAACACCACTAAGAAGATTAAAAGTACTTTTGCATTGTCAAAAAAGGCGTTTCGTTCCATGGCTCTCATTCCTTTACTAATTATTTCAAGCAAAATCTTAATCATTCTTTACCCGCTTCAAAACAAAAATACGCATATTCCAACACGATTTAGAGGGGTTGTTAACAACATGTAAAGGCAATGAAAGATTGAAAATGGACTGTAATCTGTGTAATTAGATTAATTTGGAAGGTAGAGGGCTTTTCGGGTGGGGGACCTTTCTACGGGGTAGGGTTATCTCTCTTTGGGTCTATCTTCCTTTCGCTCGGGAGCATCTCTTTTCATTTTGGGCCTATCTTGCTTCGGGACGGGCGCTTCTCTTCTCTCTTTGGGCCCATCTTGCTTCGGGGCGGCGCATCCTGCTTTCGGATGGAGGCATATGTTTTCACTTTGGGCTTATCTCACTTCCCCACAGGCGCATCTCCTTCCCCAAGGGCCCATCCCCCCCTGCTCAAACAGAAACCCTCACCATATAAGTGAGGGTCTAACTTACTGTGCTGCTTTCTTTTTAGTGGTTCCTTTTTTCTTCTTAGGTTGTGATGGCTTTGGTTTATCCTTTTTAGCTCGATCTAATGATGCTTGTAGAGCTCCCATCAAGTCTGTAACATTGTCTGGGTTTGGCTTGTCCTTTGCAGTAGTGGTTTGGTCGGTATTTTTCTTTTCTTCAATTAATTCTACCAATGCTGTTCGGTATTCATCCTTATATTTGTCAGGTTCAAATTCAGTTGTAAGTTGGTCGATTAACATCTTAGCTGTATCTAATTCTTTTTTGGCAAGTTCTACATTTTCAGGAATATTTGGAACCTCTTTCACATCCCTAACTTCATCGGGATAATGAATGGTCTCTACAACTAATGCATTTTTATAAATACGAATGACCGCTAACTGCTCTTTAGAACGAATCATCATTTTGGCTACACCGATTTTCCCGCTTTCTTCCAGGGCTGCTCGTAATAACCCATATGCCTTACTGCCACCCTCATTAGGCGACAGATAGTAACTCTTTTCAAAGTAAATTGGATCAATATCCTCCAACTTTACAAAATCAATTATTTCTACTGCCTTATCCTCTTGCTCCTTTTTTAACTCCGCCAGATCTTCTTCGTCTAGAATAACAAATTTATTTTTCGCATATTCATACCCTTTGACAATATCCTCTGTTCCAACTTCTTTTTCACAGACAGGGCATACTTTCTCATACTTAATAGGCGACTTACATTCCTTATGAAGCTGTCTTAAGGAAACATCTTTATTCTCCGTTGCAGCGTGCATTTTTACAGGTATATTCACTAGCCCAAAGCTAATAGTTCCCTTCCACATCGTATGCATTCGAAATCCTCCCTTTTTCATAGTTTGTCGAAGTTCATGATTTTTAATCGTTGGATGATTATTTTATCATTATTTCAACCATCCTATTATGGAAGGGAGTTATTCCTATGGATGTTATGAAACCAATCGCGACAAAGGATATTCCAAAGGGTGAAGACTGGCTATATGAAGTGAAATATGACGGATTTCGCTGTGTCCTCCATTGGGGAGATAATGGCGATATTAAACTTATCAGTAAAAATAAAAAAGACCTTACTCCACAATTTCCAGAAATTATTGCTTATTGCAGGGAGAAAGCAGCAATAGTTAAAAAGCAACTTCCAGTAAGCATAGATGGGGAACTTGTTATTTTAAATAATCCATACCAGTCCAACTTCTCCCTTATTCAAAAGCGTGGTCGCTTAAAGAATAAAGAATCTATCCAAAAAGCTGCACAATCAAGACCCGCAACCCTACTGGCATTTGATTTGTTCGTATTGGCAGGATCCGACATATCTAAAAAGCCTTATGAGACTAGAAAAAGTGCATTATCATCATTCTTCGACAAAGGAAAAATATGTCGTCATGCGGGGAATCGGATTGGTTATGTGAAAGCTTTTGAAGATCCTGACGAGTTATGGAAAGTCGTCTTTAACCATAAAGGGGAAGGGATCATTGCCAAACGGAAAAAGAGTCCCTACCGCCCTGGAAAAGCTCATCAAGATTGGTACAAGATTAAGAATTGGCGATTGATACATGCTTTCCTGACGGCATATGACAGCAAAAACGATTATTTCACTGTACAGGTCTTTGATGAGGAAGCATTATATTCTGTTGGCAAATGTAAGCATGGACTACCAGATACAGATTTTGATACGGTGAAGAAATTGTTTATCGAAAATGGTAAAAAGAATGGCGTAAACTATACCCTTCCACCTGCAGTCTGTGCCGCGATACACACCTTAGATATTTACCAAGGTGAGCTCCGCGAACCAGAATTTAACCGGATTGCTACAGAGATAAAGCCAACTGAATGCACGATAGGGAGACTAGAACTGGATTTAGCTATGCTGCCTAGCGTAATTGAGTTTGCAAATACAGACAAATTATATTGGCCCGCGGTTGGTCTTACTAAAGGAAATTTCTTACGCTATATTCGCGAAATATCTCCGTACATGTTACCTTTCTTAAAGAGTCGAGCACTTACCACTATACGTTGTCCAGATGGTGTTGATGGTGAGTCTTTTTTCCAAAAGCATCTCCCCTCCTATGCACCGGATTTTATTACAGGGATTGGAGAAGGCGATGAGAAAATCATGGTATGTGATTCACTTGAATCGTTATTATGGTTTGCTAATCATGGTACATTGGAATATCATGTTCCATTCCAATTCGTAACGAGCAAGAAGCCAACCGAGATTGTGTTTGATTTGGATCCACCAAGTAGAGATGAATTTGTTTGGGCGATTAAAGCAGCTCGCATTATTAAACAGTTGCTTGATGACTTACAACTTAAATCCTTTATTAAAACCTCTGGAAATAAAGGCCTCCAAGTCCATATTCCAATTCCAGAGCAAAGTATGACATATGAAGATACCGGAGTATTCACCCAAGCAATAGCCTACACGGTAGAAAGTCAGCATCCCGATCTGTTTACTACAGAAAGAATGAAAAACAAACGAAACGGTAGGCTCTATATCGATTACGTTCAGCACGGAAAGGATAAGACATTAATTGCTCCTTATTCAACAAGAAAAACGGCAGAAGGAACCGTAGCAACACCTCTGTACTGGGAGGAAGTAACAGATGCTTTACGACCAGAAATGTTCACGATAAAAAATGTAGTAGAGAGGGTTAAACAAAACGGTTGTCCATTTCAGGATTATTTCTTAGTTGGGGAAGAGCAAAATATGGAGCTTGTGCTAAATTTAATCCAATAGTAAGCGGGATATATAGGTGGCAACTATTAACTAGTTTCCACCTTGATTGTTTCTTCTTTTCTTGTAAATCACATTCCACACCCTTAAAATTGCTCCTATCAATAGCACCATAATCGTAATAAAAATGATAGGATTTGAATTTTCTAGTTCTACCCCTTGATTCACTTTTTCTTCTTCTAACCTATTCCATTCATCAGCGCTCTTTTCCGCCATTCCGTAACTAGTTGGTAATGCAAATAGAAAAATTAGTGAAACAAGCATTGCAAAAACATTTCGTTTCAACTACACATCCATCCCTTCTTATCATTAAAATATTGAAGGTCGTATATTGTAAGGGTGGCATCATTTTTTACTATGTAAATATACTTTACTTTTCGTCTAACAAAAATAGAACCGTTCCTAGTTAATATAGGAACGGTTCTTGTTATCTTATAGTGATTTTGCTTCTTCAATCGCGGTTTTATCATTAAATACTTTACTATTAAAGTTTCCAAGTATTCTTGATGTTAACGTACCAGTAACCATTGCACCATTAACATTTAAAGCCGTACGTCCCATGTCAATGAATGCTTCAATTGAAATCAATAGACCCGCTAATCCAACTGGTAATCCCATAGAGGAAAGAACGATAAGTGCAGCAAATGTTGCTCCACCACCAACACCAGCGATTCCGAATGAGCTAAAGCCAATAATTAATACCAGTGGAACTAAGAATTCCCAAGTTAATGGATCAATTCCAACAGATGGCGCGATCATGACCGCTAGCATGGCAGGGTAAATACCGGCACATCCATTTTGCCCCATAGTCGCACCGAACGATGCGGACATATTGGCAATACCCTCTTCTACACCTAGTGCATTTTTCTGAGCAGAAACATTTAACGGAATCGTTCCAGCACTTGAACGTGAAGTAAAGGCAAAGCTTAGTACAGGTAATACTTTTCTTACATAATTTATCGGATTTAAACCAAACACACCTACTAATACTAGGTGAATAATAAACATAATGGCTAATGCTAAGTAAGATGCTAACACAAACTTACCAAGCTGTAAAATTCCTGCAAAATCTGTTGTAGCTACTGTATTCGCCATCAAGGCTAAAATACCGTATGGTGTTAAACGTAATACTAGAGTCACAATACGCATGACAACACCATATACCGCATTAACCATCTTCGTAAAGGTCTCCGCTTGTTCTGGATTTTTGCGACGTAATCCAAGAACGGCAACCCCAACAAAGATGGAGAAGATTACGACCGCAATAACAGATGTTGAACGAGCTCCTGTCATATCTAAGAAGATATTAGACGGAATAAAGTTTAAAATACGCTGTGGTGTTGTAACTCCTTCTACATCAGACGAATAACGTTCTTCCAGTGAAGCAGCACGATCTTGTTCTGCTTGCCCTGCTGTAATTTCTTCTGCATTTAAATCAAAAATAGTTGCCGCAGCAACCCCGACTAGAGCAGCTACCATTGTCGTAACAATGAGAAGTCCAATAATCCAACTAGCCATTTTACCAAGCTGCGCTGTTTTCTCAAGGTTTGTAATTGCTTGGATAATCGATATCATAACCAACGGCACAACAATCATCATTAGGAAGTTAATATATCCTCTCCCAACGATACTGTACCAATCTGTCGTTAAAGCAAGCGTGTCAGATCCACTTCCATAAATCCATTGTAATAACGCCCCTAGTACAATCCCTAATCCTAGACCTGTAAATACTCGTTTCGTAAAGGAAACATGTTTGCGTTGCATATAAACTAATAAACCAATAATAACGAGTAATACGGCAATATTTAAAATGACCATCCAGTCCATGTATAAATCCCCCTCTAATTTTTAATAAGTTATGTCTTCTACATAACTATCGCTACTAAAATTGATAAATCCGATAAAATTAGTATGACTTGAATAAGATACATCGTTTTTCACCAAGTGTCAAGAGAATGAATTCAACTATACTGACAAAAAGTAATGTAATTAGCTATTACCACTACTGGCAAAATGAAGGACACTACGCGTATACGTAGTGTCCCCCTATTTTTTATAAAATATGATATTGTAGTTCCAGATCCACATTACCTTGAATTGCTCGAGATATCATACAGCTTTTTTCTGCTTTTTGAATTAACTTTTCCAATACTTCATAATCCTTCTCACTTGCCTGGCTTGTTAATGAAACGGTAGGTCGGTGTATAATTTTTTTATATGTAAATACACCATTTGTTACATCGACAATCCCTTCTGACTCTAAAGCCATCTCTTTTAATGGTAAATTGGCTCGTTCCATCATCGCTGCTAAGGTAATAATATAGCAAGTAGCTGCGGCACCAAGCAGCATTTCATCTGGGTTTGTCCCAACACCTGGGCCATCCATTTCAGTAGGAATGGAAATCTTCGTCTTTAAATTTCCTGCGTCAATATATCCCTCACTATTTCGTCCGCCTGGCCAATCCGCTTTTAAATGAAAATGATGTTCTGCCATCTTAACTCACCTCATTATTCATTCTAACGGAATACTTCTTTAAATGAAAAAGTAATGCATAATCTCTCCTAATACAACTCCAATAATTACAATCATCCACGCAGGAGTTTTCCAGAAATACATTAGGGCGAATAAAATCGCTGCTAACGAGAAGCTCGCTGCATTTGTAATGGAGCTAGTAAAAACAGGATCATAGAATGCGGCTAGTAAAATACCGACTACACTTGCATTGACTCCTGTTAAAATCCCCTGGAAGCGCTTGTGCTTGCGCAGTTCACTTAAGAAAGGAAGTGCACCAATGATAAGAAGAAATGATGGTAAAAACATAGCTACCGTCGCAATGATTCCCCCTACAAGACCACTAATCATCGTTCCAAGGTAACTGGCAAATGTAAATAACGGACCAGGTACAGCTTGAGCCATACCATAACCAGCAAGAAATTCACTGCTTGTTACTAATCCATTCGGGACAACCTCTTGTTCTAATAACGGTAATACCACATGTCCTCCACCAAATACAATGGAACCAACTCGGAAGAATGTATCAGCTATACTTACATATTGATTGTTCATCACCTGTGCCAAAATAGGCAGTCCAATTAATAGAATGACTAATATGGCTAATGAAATAATACCTTGTTTTTTTGATATCGACATGGAAAAAGATGTTACGTTTGACACGGCATGCTTAGAAAAAAGAAAATAACCAATAATAGCAGCACCTATAATAATCGCAATTTGTATAATAGCAGAAGGAAATAATAACATGACTAACATTGCCATAACGCTAATGGCAATACGGGGCTTGTCAGGAGCCAGATTCTTCCCCATCCCTAACACAGCATGTAGTACTACTGCTACAGCTACAATTTTTAAACTTGCGATCCACGTCGCATCTCCTAAGGAAAAGGATTGGAATGCTAATGCAAACAGGATTAAGACGAGAACAGATGGCATCGTAAATCCGAACCAAGAAACAACCCCCCCCAACAATCCACCACGCAACATTCCAATAGCAATACCGACCTGGCTACTTGCCGGTCCAGGAAGAAACTGGCATAGCGCAATAATATCGGCATAGGTCTTATCATCAAGCCATTTTCGCTTGTCAATATATTCATTTTTAAAAAAGCCTAGATGTGCCACTGGTCCACCAAAAGAAGTGAGTCCTAGCTTTAAGGAAGTTCCAAATATCTCTAATAATGAATTTCTCTTCATCGTTACCTCCAAACGTTTTATTTTTTCTAAGGTAACATATTCTACCCGAATTCCGCTTCAAATTTACTTAAAATTTACAAAGTACAAGTAACGTGAAACTATTCAGCTACCAATTTCGTAATATAATTACCTTCCAATGAAAGGAGTATTCCTTTGAATAACGTACTGGATTCTTATAAACAAACGTTTGATTTACTCAAACGCCATATGAAGTGGAAAGTATCGGACAAGCGAATTCTCATGACCATTTCCTCTATATATGTTCTTAATCAAAAAACACTAGATGTGGACCGTTTTCTCCAATTAGCAGATGCCATCAAAAAGAAAGCAGGTCTCTTCTCTAGCATTCGCTCACATCCAAGATTTACGACAGCTGCTATGCTAGATGTGAAACTAGAAAGGCCGGAGGATAAGGTCGATCAGCTTCATGAACTTTACGATTTATTTAGAGAAGCAAGATTTGGGAGTGGCGTATTCACTTATATTGCAGCAACCATTTTATTAACCAATGGACAGCTAGATCCAAGAGTAACCATTCTGCATGCTAAAGAAATTTATGATGGAATGAAACGTGAGCATGCCTTCTTAACAACAAGTAGTGACTATCCAATGGCAACACTCCTTGCGTTAGAAAATAGAACAGGTATTATTCAGCATATTGAAGATTTCTATAACGAACTTCCCAAACATGGATTCCGTAAAGGTAATGACTTACAATTCCTAAGCCATATATTAGCTCTTAATACAGAGGCTCCTAAGCATGTGCTAATTAATCGGGTCATCCATGTCATGGATTCTTTTGTTCAAGCACACATAAAAGCAAAACAGATGTATTATCCAATTATCGGAATGCTCGCATTACTCCCTCCAGAGGAATATGATATAAGACCGATTCTTTCCCTTTATGAGGAATTGAATTCGGAAAAGGAATTTAAATGGTATAAAGATATAAATCTGATACTAGCTGCGAGCTTCTTTATGAATGAAAAAATAGAGAAAAACGGGTTAGCTGAAACGAGTTTAAGTACAATTCTTGAGGCAATCTTACAAGCACAACAAGCCGTGATGATTGCAACCGTTACCGCTACTGCAGCTGCAAGCTCGAATAATAGTGGAAATTAACATAAAAAAGTCCTCCGCTCAACTTTGAACGGAGGACTTTTTTATCCCAATTCTTTCCTTATCACAACATCTATCTAAGAGATAATCTCATTAATCACCTGATTTATTCTCTCTTTAAACACTCCTAATGTTTCTTCACTTTCTGATAGACTTGCACCACATGTTCCAAAATAGCATTTAATTTTGGGTTCTGTTCCAGAAGGTCTCAGACATACCCAGTTATTGTTTTGCAAAATAAATTTCAATACATTCTCTTGTGGGAGCTCTATAGTTTCTATTTCTCCTGTAGATGTGATATAACGTTCACTTACAAGGTAGTCCTCCACTTGTTCCACTCTATACCCTGCTATTTCCTTAAACGAATTTTCACGAATGGTATTCATAATAAGGGCTATTTTTTCCGTACCTGCCATTCCTTCTAGGGTTAGGGAAGACATTCCTTCACGATAATAGCCATGCTTTTCGTATAATCCATCTAGTGCATCAAGCAATGACTTCCCTTGCTGCTTCCAATAGTAAGCCATTTCACTAGCCATTACTGCTGCTTGAACCGCATCCTTATCGCGGGTGAAACTACTTATTAAATAGCCGTAGCTTTCTTCATATCCAAAGGCAAATGCCTCACCTGTCGAATCAAATTGATGAATTTTCTCACTAATATATTTAAATCCAGTTAGTGTGTTGATTGTTTTCACACCATACGATTTCGCTACTGCCTGTCCTAGCTCCGATGTTACGATTGTTTTTAATAAACGATAATTAGATAATAGTACTTTATTAGTATGAGATAAAATATAATCCACTAAGAGAGCTCCTAGCTGATTCCCTGTAAGTACGGTATAATCTCCTATTTCATTTTTAACCGCAACACCTAAACGATCTGCATCAGGATCAGTCCCTAATAGAATATCTGCATCCACCTTTTTCCCAAGTTCAATAGCCATGGAGAATGCTTGATGTTCTTCAGGGTTAGGAGACGCTACTGTTGAAAATTCTGGATCGGGCTTTGCCTGTTCCTCTACTACGGATACATTCGTAAACGCTAGCTGTTCTAATCCTTTCGTAACCAAGCTGTATGCTGTTCCATGTAGAGGTGTAAATACAATATTTAAGTCTTTTTCTTGCTTCACTTCCTCAACTGGAAGCTTGGTAATTTGTTTAAGCTGTTGCAAATAGGCATTATCTACTTCTTCATCAATCCATATTAATAATTCTTGTTGCTCTAAAACTTCCTGTTCAACAACAGGAATTTCTAGTTCGTTTTCTATTTGTTGAATGGCCTCGATTATTTTATTTGCTTCATTCGGGACCATTTGTCCACCATCTTCGTTATATACCTTAAAGCCATTATATTCAGGTGGGTTGTGACTTGCCGTAATCATCACGCCTGCTGCTGTCCCTAAGAAGCGAACAGCGAACGATAGAAGCGGAGTAGGTCTAATTGTTTTAAATACATAGGTTCTGATTCCAAACACACCAAGTGTTTTAGCTGTTTCAATAGCGAATTCCCGTGACATATACCGTGAATCATAGGCTACCACGACACCACGGTCTTTGACATTTACTACATTATTTAATAGATATTCCGCTAATCCGTGTACTGCCTTACGAATGGTATATATATTCATGCGGTTAGTCCCAACACCTAATACACCACGGATTCCACCGGTTCCAAATGTTAGTTCCTTATAAAATGCATCTTCTAATTTTTCTTGATTCGTTTGTAAGTCATCTAGCTCTTTTTTTAATTGAGAATCTAGGGATTGGAAAGCATTCCATTTCTCATAGACTGACTTCCAGTTCGTCATTGTCATAAGCCTCCAGCACTATAATATGTTCAAATTTTATCATAAAATCTAGTAATAATCTAATTGCTCTTTTTTTCGTTTATTTCTGTTATTATTAGGAAAGAATGATAGATAAGAAGATGTAATTTCCTAATGCGAAAAAGTTCGAATTATTATATGATTACCCTATACAGGTAGAAAGTGTGATGAATATGTTTAATAAACGTTGGTTTCAGACTCTTGTTGGTTTGATTCTAGTATTTCTATTAATCTATCTTGTGTATTTAACCCGGTTCATCTTTGATCCTGTCCTAAAGTATATTGGGGCAGTAGGATTTCCACTAATTGCAGCTGGATTACTCTACTATTTAACTAGACCAATTATGAAACTCCTCATTCGATACAAGGTACCAAGAATTCTTTCTATTCTATTAGTATTTATCATACTGATTGCAGTCGTTTATTTTTTCACGATTTTCATTATCCCGATTGCACAGGATCAATACGCTAGATTCGTTGACAATATCCCGATCATGATGAAGGGTGCAGAAGATGTTATTCGCTACGTTCAAGCAAACCAAAGTATCATTCCAATAGAAGTATATGAAACCATGGATAATTTCATTGATAATATGCAAACCTATATTGAAGGCTTTATGACTTTCTTATTCAGTTTTATTAGCCAGTTAATTGGGTTTGTCTTCGTCCTAGTCTTAGTCCCATTCTTCCTATTTTTCATGTTAAAGGATGGGGAAAAATTCGTACCATTTGTGACGAAAATTTTTGCCGACAAAAAGGCAAACAACCTACGTAATTTGTTACGAAAGATTGACCACACCTTATCAGCTTACATCCAAGGACAATTGCTAATCAGTCTAAGTATTGGGGTAATGCTATTTATTGGTTATTTAATTATTGACTTAAATTACGCTTTATCGCTTGCACTATTCGGAATGGTTATGTGTGTTGTTCCGTTTGTAGGACCATTTATAGCGGTTTTACCGGCATTGATTGTTGGGGCATTCGAAGATCCAATGAATATCGTTTGGATTTCGTTGATTATGATCATCGCACAACAAATAGAAGGCAACTTTATCTCACCGAATATCATGGGGCATGTCTTACGAATTCACCCCTTAACGATTATTACAATTATTCTAGCAGCAGGTAGTATTGCTGGCTTTATTGGTATTCTAGTAGCTGTTCCATTCTATGCAGTCGTTAAGGTTATCATCATGCATTTCTATGAAACTTACCAGGATACTAGGAAAAATAAAGAGGATGCATTGTTATAGAAAAACAGCGACGGGCTATGTCGCTGTTTTTTATCGTATGATTGCATATTTGATTGCCTCAATCCACTCCACAAACCATTATTCAAAATGGTACTCCACGGACTCCCCGATGTCGTAATAGCCGATTTTTCGGTAAATACTGTTTGATGTAGGATTAGCTAAATCGGTATACAAGCTACAAAATGTATACCCATCATCTAGCAGTTTTTGGGATAGCGCTGCTACTACGCTGGTTGCATGGCCTTTTCGCTTATATTGATCCGGAGTGAAGACAGCATTAATCGTTGCACCGTTTTTGGTTTTTCGCGAGTTATTTGCCATCGATACAACCTCCCCGTTTACTCTCCAAAGGTAAAGGGACTGATTTTGGATATAGGTTCTCGCCATGCTATCTGCTCGTGATTTAGAAATGGGCACATTGGCTTGTCCACCAAATTGGTATAGCCATTCTCTTACGATAGACAAATGTGCGTCAGTCGCTAGAATAAGTTTTCCTTCTGGATTTGGTGTGACCTTCACTTCGTCCAATTGATAGATTAGTTGTTTCATATGTATTGTTGCTTTTTTCCCAGATAGTTCCTTCCAGAGGCTTACAAATTGATTCGCTTGCTCACTTCGACCAAGAACACCTGGAACAGGATATTTATGTCGGTATAGATAGTGAACGATAGCTGGAATTACTTGTTCAGTTGGACCATCTACACTGGGAAGAATCCATTTATTTGGAGGAGTTTGCATAAAAGCATAAATAGGTTCTCCATCTTCTTCCACTAATCCTAATCGAATACCGTCCGAGAATACGCCGATTGTTTCTTTTCCTCTTTCTAATAAGCCTAACATTAAGTTATTGAGTACTTCCTGATTTAGCAACAAGTCCTCTACACGTTCTAGATAACGCTTGATGGAAGACTCTAATCGTACTTTCATGCATTACACCCCTTTATATGATAATTTAATTTATTTTACATCAATTTATTGTTTTGTAAAGGTCTACACGATAAACTTAACATAAGGGGTGAATGATGATGACAAAAAAAGAGCTTTACGATAAATTAGATGAGCTTAAATCGGATTATGTTCGAATTCAAAGCGATTTAGATAAATTAGTGTATGTTCGTGGCAGAGCTTCTTCTGCTCAGGAGCAACTTGTACGTATTGAAGAGGAAATTGCCGAGGTTTATAAAAAACTAGAAGCATTTGAATAAAGCTTATATAAAAGCACTGTAAATTGTGATATCTACAGTGCTTTATTTGATAAATGCTACCACTTAAGCTAGACAAAAAAAACTATATCTTATCCTTCATTAGTCAATCTAGCTTGGATCTTTGCTTTTTCTTTATTTGGTGGCATTAGACTAACAATGATGTCTCCAGCACTTGGTACGGTGCGCATTTCCTCAGAGTAATAATTAATTTTTCCTGATGGTTTGATGATATAGAGGAATACTGTCTCCTCATCCTTTTCATCTAGGTATTGCTTATAAGAGTATTGCTCCGTAATCATCGTTTGACGGAATACAAAGCCACTATCTACTTTTTCTATTAAATCCTCTAAATTGACTTCGTGTTTGAATAAAATCCTACCACCAACTTTAGAGACAATTTCCGTTGATTTAGAGACTTTATCATATGGGCTTACCTTAAAGACATTCGTACGGCCATATTCCGGCATAAACGTTGTACAAACTAACGCATTATATGAATTACTATCCGTAGCAGCAATTAAATACTCATATGGAATGGTGTCTAAATGGTGTTCTGTCTGCTCGGATAGGAATTCCTCATGATAAAAAGGTACTCCCGCTTCACGAGCAAGCTTCAATTTCTGCCAGGAACGATCTACAATAATAATAGGTACATTCACTTTTGCCAGCGACTTGGCAAGTTCTACGGTAAACTTATTACTTCCTACAATTAATGTTCCTGGTCTACCTTCCATAGAAAGATTTAATCGCTTCGCAAGCCAGCCAATCGAAAAGCCATGGGCGATAACCGTAAAGAATACCAGACCAAATGTTAAGGTCGTTAGAATTTCCGCATCCTCATAACCAGCATCTAACAATATCGTAGCGAAATAACTAGATACGGTTAAGGCAACAATCCCCCTTGGGGCAATCCATCCGACTAGTAATTTTTCATTAAATGTCAGTCCTGTTCGGAATGTGGAAAGAAAAATAGATAACGGTCGAACTAAGAACATCATTAATAGAACATACCCAATGATATTTGGACTAAAAATTTCCAAAATCGTATCGATTTGCAAGGATGCTGTTAGCATGATAAAGATTGCTGAGATTAATAAAATCGAAATATTTTCCTTAAAGTGACGCATATCAGCAACCGAGGAAATCCCCATATTCGCAAGCGTGATTCCCATTGCCGTTACAGATAATAATCCTGTTTCATGCATAATTTCATCAGCTACGGTGAAACAAAGAATGACAACTGTGAACACGGCTGGCGATTTTAAGAACTCTGGTATATGCCCTCTTTCAAATATAAAGCCAATTGCCCGTCCGCAAAGCCAACCGAAAACCGCAGCAAACATAGAAGCCGCAAAGAACATAATTAACGCTGTTCCATCCGGGTCATTCGCAGTTAGATAAACAATTATCTCGAAAGCAAAAACAGCGAGTAATGCCCCAATTGGATCAACAATAATTCCTTCCCATTTCAAAATCTTCGCTGGTCTCGGTTTTAATTTTGCTTGACGAAGCAGAGGCATTATAACGGTTGGTCCCGTAACAATGAATAAACCACCAATTACAAAGGCAACAGCCCAGGATAAACCGGCTATATAATGTGCTGTTAACGATCCAAGAATCCACGCAATAAAGGCCCCGACAGTGGATATTCTAAAAACTGGTTTCCCTAATCCCCGTAACTCTTTAAAGCTTAAATTTAAACTACCTTCAAATAGAATGATGGCAACAGCAACAGATATGATCGGACTATAAAGACTACCAAAATCTTCTTCCGGATTTATAAAACCAAATACCGGGCCAATGAGAAGTCCCGTAACGGCCATGACTACAATTGCTGGCATCCGAAAACGCCATGCCACCCATTGCGAGCCAATACCTAGAAAGAAGATTAACATAACTTCAAATAATAATGATGGTACCATTCGTTGCCCCCTATTTTAAAATATAAGGTCATTCTATATTCCCTATAAATAAAAGTAAACTATTATATATTATTTTGAATTAGAGAAATAGAATGCAGAACTCTTCGAGAAAATAATTTATTCATAATACCAGACTCCAACGTAACACATATGTAACTTTTCTCCTTTTCAGTTATGAAAACATCACTTATTCGTAATAATAACCTACTAGAATTAGTATTTACCAATTCGATTACCTTATCAATTTATGTTAGGATAAATGATGATGAGGAGGAAAAATATGATACTAGAGCAAGAAAAGATTCTCAAAACATATTTTGGTTATGAATCCTTTAGACCTGGTCAAGGGGAAGTAATCGAGCGAGTAACCAATACGACGAACACGCTTGCTGTTATGCCAACTGGTGGTGGTAAGTCAATTTGTTATCAAGTCCCTGGCCTAGCGCTTGACGGTACAGCTATTATCATCTCCCCGTTAATTTCACTAATGAAAGATCAAGTAGATTCTCTCCTAGCGCTAGGTATTCCCGCAACCTTTATTAACAGTTCATTATCAACGGAAGAACAGGAAAGCCGTATGAATGAAATTGCCGATGGACGGTATAAATTTATATATGTTGCACCAGAACGGTTCGAATCCAATGGTTTTATCCATGTCATTAGAAGGATAAAAATTTCACTTGTTGCGTTTGATGAAGCCCATTGTATCTCCCAGTGGGGACATGATTTCCGTCCAAGCTATCGCTCAATCGTTCCTACCTTAAAACAAATCAGGAATATCCCTGTTTACATGGCACTAACAGCAACGGCAACGGAGGAAGTAATTTCTGATATTCAGGAACTATTACATATAGACAATCAGAACGTAATTAACACTGGATTTGCCCGTGATAATTTAGCCTTTCATATCGTCAAAGGAAAGGACCGTACAAGCTATATTCGTGCCTTCTTAGAAGAACATCAAGATGAGTCTGGCATCATCTACACTGCGACACGGAAGCAAGCAGACACACTGTATGATCAGCTTTCAAGCCGTGGAATAGAAGTAGCAAAATATCACGCAGGTATGTCAGAACATGCTAGGAAGCAAGCACAAGCTGCCTTTATTCATGACGAAAAACCGATTATGATCGCCACTAATGCTTTTGGAATGGGGATTGATAAATCCAATGTTCGCTACGTTATCCATTATTCGATGCCAATGAATATTGAATCCTATTATCAAGAGGCCGGCAGAGCTGGTAGAGATGGTGAAGCAAGCGACTGTATCTTGCTCTTTTCACCGCAAGATATCCAACTGCAAAAATTCTTAATTGAGCGTTCCTTAATGGATGATGCTGCGAAGCAAAATGAATATACAAAACTTCAAGCAATGGTCAACTACTGCCACACCCAAGTTTGTCTAAGCAGTTATATATTGGGTTATTTCAAAGACAAATCCCCACATAAAAACTGCGGCAGATGCAGTAACTGTGTAGAAAAACTAGAAAAGACTGATATAACAGAGGAGGCACAAATGATTCTCTCCTGTGTAAAACGAATGGGTGAACGTTTTGGGGTTAGTATGACTGCAAAGGTATTAAAAGGATCTAATGACAAAAAGCTTCGCGAATTTAGATTACAGTCATTATCCACTTATGGATTATTATCCGCTTATACAGAGAAAGAAATTACGGAACGAATTCACTTCCTAGTAGCAGAGCAGTTACTATCAACTGAACAGGGGAAATTTCCAACTTTAAAACTAAACCAACATTCAGTGGAAGTATTAAAAGGCCAAAGAACCGTGGAGATGTATACTGCGCCAATCCCTACTGGTGAAGAAGATGATTATTACAAGGACTTATTCGAGGAGCTACGTGCTCTCAGAAAAGAGATGGCAGACGAGCTCAATGTCCCACCTTATGTGCTATTTTCTGATGCTACGTTAAAAGAGCTGAGCAGGTATTTCCCAGATACAAAGGAAGATATGCTTGAAATTAAAGGTATTGGTGAGAAAAAGTATGAACAATATGGTGATGCCTTCTTGTCAGTCATTCAAAAGTGGCGTATTCACCATCCCGAAGCGAAAACTAGAGTGAAGATTTCTGGTGCTTCTCCTTCACCTAAACCAAAGAAAAAAGAAGAAGAAGGCCCAAGTCATTTAGTTAGCTACAAACTATTCCAATCTGGAAAATCTATTAAAGATATCGCAACGATTCGTGAAATGACAACGATGACCGTTGAAAACCATTTATTTAAGGCCTTTCAAGAAGGCTATCCGATTGCTTGGAATATATTTTTCAATGCAGAAGAAGAAGCAACAATTCTAGCAAAAAGAGAAGAAATCGAAGAGCCAAAACTCAAACCTTTAAAAGAAGCATTGCCTGATGGCTATGATTATACAAAAATAAAGGCTGCTTTGGTAAAGAATGGACTTATGTAAACATCTTTTAAGGATAAGACAAAAACCGTTTCAATCAAAAGGAAAATCGAATGGCTAGACACCATCGCTCCACATAATATGTACGGTTATTAGCAATCAAACTACTACTGAACGAGCTTTATAGACCTGTACCAGGGATGGTCATTCAGTAGTGCTACTAGCAGACATAGAAGTATCATAGGGGGCGTCCTTTTTCATAAGGAGATTGTACGCCACTCGGTTTTCCACTACATCCTTTTCATTGCATCTTCTTTAACACCCTAGATCATGTTCAGCCAATAGTGCTTATATTTATATTGAGAAGGTTCCTATTATAAAGCTAAGCAAGATTTTTCTAGTTCGTCTAAACATATGCTTAACCTATTGTTAATCATGTCCTTATCCCCCATTTGTTGGCGTATTTTATAGTTTAAATCGTTCCCATTCAAGATTTCGTAGTGCTCATACGTCTCTAATAAAACCCATAAAATATATTCATACGTTATCGACCGAATCAACCAAGTATCACCGCTTGTGTATCCCTTTATAAAACCGTCTCCAATATATCTCATTGTACTTGCGTTTTGCAGATATCCACTACTCCGATACCTCGGGGCAGTCGAATAAGCTGGAAGAAGAAATTTATAACAAAAAACAACATAACCTGCATATTTCAAGTCGAAATCTAACCTTGGAAATGGGTCAATTATCGAAACATTGTCTGAATGTACTATCATATTTTCTGGTGTTATATCTTGATTTACTAATGCTATCTTCTGCTGATGATTACGACGGTCTTTAATGATGTCTATCACCTTATCCACAACATTGATCTGATCGAATTGTAAATCTGCTCTAGTCAGCTTCTCCAATACACTTATATACTGGTCGTTATCATCTTGCCAAATTTGATTGACATCCTGTTGTACTTTACCTTCCAGTTTTTCCCCATTCCACTGCAACGCACCAAATCCCTCTAAACCCGTAGTTTTACTGTGCATCGACCGAAAGAAATCTCCTAACTTTTCCCCTACTGAAAAAGCATCATGATGACGTAAACATTGAAGTGGCACTCCTTTTCCCATATAAGATTCGACTGTAAATACGATAGATTCGTCTAAAAAGTAATCAAAAAACGATGGACAAATCCCATCACAACACGCATTAGCATTCTGATAGTAAATTTTCGTAGATTCGTATTCAGAAATCAATGCATTCTCTTCATAATCTTGTACGGCCCCATATGCTTCCTTCTTTTTGATTCTTAATACAATATCTGCTGCTAGTGCCCTTTCTACTTTATATACATCATGCCAAGCACCTTCACCAATTTTTGAAATATGGTTTTTCGGTATATTTTCTAACGATAATTTTTGAATCGCTTGTATAACATCATCGCATCTCATTGCAATACTTTCTCCTTTATAATTCTTAATCAGCTTGTCCTAAATATCTTACATCCAATTCAAGCTCTTTCACTGTCTTATCCAGATAAACATTATAAGCCTTTGCATTAGGTCTTGAACTTACAATTTCTCTTAATTCTTGATTGATAAAATGAAGCGCTACACCATCATCCGTAGCAATACCAGCTTTCATTTCCCCTTTGCCTACAAGCTGTTGGTATGAAGGTCTACGATTTGTTTCTCCATCATAATGTGGGCAATTACTTCCACTAAGGAAACCTAAACAATTTATTTGTTCCAGTTTACCACCATAGGAATCGGTCACCCCTTCTTCAAACCAGCAAATAGAACCTGCACTGACACCAGCTAAAACTATACCTTGCTCCCAAGCCGTTTGTAATATAGTATCAATTCCCCATTCTTTCCATAATACAAGCATATTCTTGGTGTTTCCTCCCCCAACATAAATGATATCTTTTTCTAGTAAATAACTTTGCAAATCTCTGGTTTGCGGTTTAAATAGGGAAAGGTGAGAGGCTTTACAGTTTTGCTTTTCAAAGAAGCTATAAAACCTTGCTATATAATTATCTGAATCCCCACTAGCTGTGGGAATAAAACAAATTTTAGGGGTTGTTTTACCTGACTGATGAAGGATATATAAATCTAGCAAAGGATTATCTGGCTCCATCGAAAATCCTCCACCTCCAAGAGCTATTACTTGTCTCATCTTTCCACTTCCTATATAACGGATTTTTAAAGAAATTAATCTACACCCCTATTTAAATGGATTTCGAAAAAGCCATTATTATTTTCAAAGGAGTTAATACTTCTGATAAATATTAACTCCTCCTATTACTAATCCTTATCGATATCTACTTCAATCGCTTCAAAAGATTGTCTGTAATCCTCGATATAGCCTGCTAATTTATTCCTTAGATTCAAGAGCCACTCTGGATAACCTTGTGATTCTATAATGTCCACGGATCTAATCAGTATGGCAAAACTGTTTATGTGGTGCATTCTTTCAAATTTATCCGCTTCCTTCAGAATGTTTTCATCTAATTCTGTCTTACTTTTATATCCATGAATAAATTCTCTTATAATAGGAGAATTACTATCAAATTCCCCTACATCCCTAAGGGCATAAATAATATCTGCGATAAACCAATGACTCGTACTGTCATCGAAATCGAGCATATTCATCTTTTCATTATCAAAAAGAATATTATCCAATTCAAAGTCATAATGAATGAGACCAACATTTTCTTTCGCCAATGGTAACCTCTCTGCCCAACTTTGTAATCGTTCTAGCTCTTGATGGGCTGATAGTTCACTTGCAGGAATAACCTCCTCTGCGACTTGAAATCGATCTCTCCAACTTGGACGATTTTCCAGCAGGTGATCAGGCATATTTTTCAAAGTAGCATGAAGCTCACCTAATGCTTGGCCCCATTTATAAATCTGGACATCCGTCAATTCTTCTAGTTCGTAATGCTGTCCTTTAAGTCCTTCAAACACAACGCAATGAAAGGTTCCCCATTTTGTTTCGACAACTTCAATATACTTTTCATTTCTAGATAACATTGGCTGAACAACGTTTAATGTGTGTTCCTTTAAATATGCAACAATTTTCAGTTCTGCCTCAATTACTTTAATATCTCTTTCTGAGGAATCATTGAACCTTAAAAAATATGGCTTACCTTCTCTTTGGAATATAAAAATGAAATTTGCACTGGCCCGTAAAAAATATACCGTTCCTTCATCATAATGCCATCTTGTTAAGATTTCCTCTGCCAATGGACTTCTCCATTCACTGTCCACGGTTTCGACAACTTTCATCATACTGCTAAGTTTCATCATAAAAATACTTCCCTTCCATAGAATATTGACAACAATATTCAACAAGCTTATAGGGAATTACGAAAATGAAAAGGAGAACCAACTTAAAATATGGCTCTCCTTGATTCTTTTCCATTTCCTTGTGAAAAGCCCCTCAAATCTTTTCCGTCCTAAGGGCAAACTATTACTTATCATTAAGAGGTAAGGACGAAGAAAGACCAAACTTATTGAATTTAGCAAACATCGACCTCACCCCTTCCGCTTTAAGTTACTTGTATTATATACTATAACCTTCCATAAAACAATGAATTTTCAAATTACTTTCTAATCCATTTTCTTTCATCTAACGAACAACCCACTTCTAATTTTCAACGATTAGATGTATAATATAGAAATTACTTTAAAGGGGTGGTTCTGTGAAAAGGTATATTGCCCTGTTCGTCCTGTTAACCGTAATGGGTCAATTTTATTATGCTCATGCAGTTTTTAAACACGAGAACCCGATTCTAGTCCAAGAATACGATACCCCAACATCTTCTACTTTAGATAATTTTTTCCCAGTAACTGGGGATGGAAAACTAAAGATTACGTTCCTGTTCCTGGGGACTATCCTAGTAGTAACCTTTATCTTTGTATTCTCGTTTAATCGACTTGTTCAATTCGTTAAAAGACGAACAGTATTATGTCCTATTTTTTATCAATCTAATTATTTAATCTCTACTTCTTTGAAAATCAGCTAAGTTATTTTCAAAGGAGGGTGAAAGCGATGATGGTCGCACGTTTCATTATGATGGGAATCTTTTCATTTACTGCGGTAATGTTATTGTCTTACCAAGGTACTGAAATTTTCCAAGCCTTTATGGATACTTTTCGTAAAAGTTAACATAATGGCTATGTAGAATATAGCCTAAAATCAATTATCCCGTATCACGTAAAATGGTGATACGGGATTACTTGTATTCGCTCATCCAGTTTAAAATAGACAACATTTTGTCCTACTTCGCTAAAATTCTTTTATCTTAACGGCCCTCGTTGCAATAAAAGTCTTAATATAATTATCTAGCATTCTTCGACCACCAAAGTCGTCTTCATAAAAGCCTGTGATGACAAATCCAGCATCTATCTGTCCTTGAATTTGATCTTCTAATGTATGACCAAATTCTAGTGCACGTTTAGTTGCACGATATTCTGCGAGTTTTTCATCTGATAAAACCTCCAAATCAGAGTATGGAATTTTGTGACGGACTACTAGATTCCCCTTGTCTTCCTCCTCTTCATCGAAAATATAAAGCAAAGGATTGGTAATTCCAGCGATTAGAACGCCGTTATTCTTCAACACTCGATAGGCTTCCTGCCAAACCGGTAAAATAACATCGACAAACACATTCGAAACAGGATGTACAATCATATCAAACGTCTCATCCGCCAAAAAGTGGAGATCTAACATGCTCCCTTGTATGGTAGTTAGCTTAAGCCCGTCACGCTTTGCCACTTTTCTATCCTGTTCTAGCTGTTTCTCTGATAAATCGACTACAGTTACGTCAGCCCCAGCTGCCGCTAAAACCGGTCCCTGTTGTCCACCACCAGAAGCTAAGCATAAAACCTTTAATCCATGCAGTGACTCAGGGAACCAATGGCGTGGTACCCTTTTAGTTGTCGTTAAATAGATTTCAACTTCTCCATTCTTACTTTTTTCTATAATCTCTTTACTCACTGGCATTGTATAGGTAACGCCATCCTCCACTTTCTTATCCCAGGCCATACTGTTCTGATTTAAAATATCCATTTGTTCGTCTCCTTTTTAATGAACTCACTTGCTTTAGAAAGGTATGCTTCATTTATTTATGGTTCTTTCCACGAATATGTCAGGTTGAATCCCAACTATATGTATGATCAGCATGTAAGAATTCCATTCCGGTAAATAGACCCGTTACATTAACCACCTTTTTACTACCATTAACAGGGAAGAAAAATATGATCGTTACCACTACGACTACAATGATTAACAACATCATCATATATCGTTTATATTGCTTCATCTTATTGACCCCTTTTATACGAAGAATTTACGACCTCCTTTTCATACGAATATCACACATAAAGGTTTCAATTTTACAAAAATTCACTCAATCATTATAAAACAACAAAAAAAACTGCTACACCTCGTGTAACAGTTTGATAAGCTATTTAGTTACCTTTCATATCTAATGCCCAAGTACCACCACGGAATACTGGCTCCGTTGTACCATCGAATTTAACGCCATCGATATCTAACTCTTTAGAGCCAAACATAAAGTCAACATGTGTCAAACTATCGTTAACACCATGCTTATCCAGTTCTTCTTCAGACATAGCTGATCCACCTTCAATATTCGTTGGATAAGCTTTACCTAAAGCGACATGACAGGATGCATTTTCATCAAATAATGTGTTATAGAAAAGTAATCCAGATTGTGATACAGGTGATTCATGCGGTACTAATGCAATTTCCCCTAATCGGCTTGCACCTTCGTCTGTATCTAATAAATGTTTCAGGGTATCTTCCCCTTGCTCTGCTTTAAAATCAACTACTTTACCATCTTTGAAAGTCAATGTAAAGTTATCAATTAAACTTCCACCATAGTTTAAAGGCATTGTACTAGAAATAGTTCCATTAACACCATATTTATGCGGCATGGAGAATACTTCTTCTGTAGGCATGTTCGGATTGAACGTAATTCCTTTTTCAGAAACCGCGGATCCACCTTTCCAAATATGCCCTTCAGGAAGCTCCATTTCTAGGTTAGTACCCGGTGCTTTGAAAATAAGCTTCTTGTAATTCTTCTCATTTAAAATTTCTCGAGCTGTTTTTAATGTTTCATTATGTGCATCCCATGCTGCGATTGGGTCTTCTTGATCCACACGCACGATTTTCACAATAGCTTCCCATAGACTTTCTATTGCATCTTCTTTTGATTTATCAGGGAAGATTTTTTGTGCCCAATCCCCTGTAGGTATCGAGATAATTGTCCATGTAATCTTATCATTCATGGTATATTTACGGAAATTAGACATTGCTTGTGCAGCAGCTTTATTTGCCTTTGCTACACGGGTTGGATCAACATCTTTGAGCAAATCTGGATTAGTCGAACGGATGTTTAACACCGCCGCACCGTCTTCTGCAAATGAATCATGGAGCTTCACTTTCCACTCCGGATAATCCGCGATTACTTCATCTGGTGCATTTTCAAATTTCAATAAGGTTAGTTCATCGTCTACCCAGTTAATATGTACATCTTTTGCGCCTAGTTCATATGCTTTACGGACAACCAATTTAGTGAAGTCTACCCCTTCAAGTGGCGCATTAATCATTAAGGCTTGTCCTTTTTGTAAATTAACGCCAGTACGTAATGCTAACTCTGCGTATTTTTCTTGTATTTGTTGTGATACCATGTAATAACCTCCAATTAGTAATTATTGAGATAATGCTATTATTTCACAAATTAAGAAAATAGCCAACTACATGAGTTTATATTCGGGTAGGATTTTTCTGGAAGTTAGTAGAGACAAAGATAGTATCTGCATGTATAAGAAAACGAATTTTACACGTTGAAAAGGTTGTGATACAATTTATTTAGTTACTTTTTGTAAGCTAATGAATTGTTTCGATTCCATAAGAGTGAGGTGATCCTATGAGTGAATTATGTCCACGCTTCGAAAAAGCTATGCAGATTATAAGCAAACGTTGGGTTGGATTAATTCTTTTCGAATTATTAGATGGACCAAAACGTTTTTCCGAAATGGAATCGAATTTACCGATAAGTGGAAGATTGCTTTCTGATAGACTTAAAATGCTTGAAAAAGAGGGCATTGTAATACGTCATATATATTCTGAGTTTCCTGTTCGTATTGAATACTCACTATCCAAAAAGGGTGAGTCATTACGCCCTGTTATTCAAGATATTCAAAATTGGGCTAATGATTGGATTGCAGAAGAAGAAGTTAACTAGAGGGAAATATACTATATGAAAACCCGAATGAATTCTATTGCAAGAACTTATTCGGGTTTCATTTATTAGTATTTGTTACAGGTAGGCTATACAGTTAAATGATATTAAGTAATGTAGACACTTTTATTCCCGATACTTTTCCCCTTCATAAACTCCAATAATACATAGGCAGCTACTCTACTTGTCATATTTCGAAAATCAAGGGTAGGGTCGATTTCTACTATATCCAGTGCTTTTACTAAATCATGTTGAGCAGCGTCATAAATACCTTGTAACAGTGTTACACTGTCCATTCCTCCGGGGCCAATTGCTGGACAGCCTGGTGCAAAGGCTTGATCCAATACATCCATATCCACTGATAAATAAATAGCATCCACTCGTTTCGCTAATGTTATAATTTCATTCGTGAGTATATTGGAGAGGCTTTGATCTCGTACTTGTTTCATAGTATAGACAGTTACCCCATGATCCATTGCATACGTATGATAGGCTTTAGCATTGGTGAAGTCTCGGATTCCAATTTGCACTAGGTTTTCCCCTGAAATAACTTTATCCTCTAGTAATCTTCTAAACGGGGTCCCATTTGTCGGTCCACCATCCTCTGTATTACGTAAATCATGGTGGGCATCGAATTGAATGACACCAACTTCCCCATATTGTTCTCTAAAAGCCTTAATAGCGGAATAACTTACCGAATGATCCCCACCAAGTAGAAACCAGTTCTTTACATCCTCCTGTTTAAATATATCGGAAAGCCCTATACGAATCCTTTTCTGACTATCGTTAATATCAGTTGGATGCATCTCAATATCACCGAAGTCTACTATTTCCTCGTGTAAATCAAACGTTTGTTCACCGGAATATACGGTATAACTCTGCAGCGCTTCCCGTATCGCAGTAGGAGCAAATGCTGCCCCTGAATGACTAATAGATGCCTTGGATAATGGTAGCCCAACAATCCCATAAGAAATAGTTTTCCCTTTAGTCCAGGTTGTTAATAACTCCTTTGCCTTTTTCGTATATCGATCTTTAAATATAGCTTGGCCAGCTGGCTTCAGATAACGAAATTCTATCATCGTAGCCCCTGCCTTTCATAAATTACCTTGCCGTTTTTAATCACTGTATTCGTATGATTGACACCATAATGATATGGGATATAGAGATAGTTCGGTGCATCCCAAACAACAATATCCGCCTTTCTTCCAACTGTAATAGAGCCTGCAACATCTCCTCTGCCAATTGCATGGGCAGCATTAACCGTTACAGCATGCCATATCTCTTCGGGTGATAATTTTAACTTAAGAGCAGCGATTGACATGATTAATTGTAGATTTTCTGTAACAGAGCTTCCCGGGTTAAAGTCTGTTGAGATGGCAATGGCTGCTCCGGCATCAATCATCTCACGTGCTCTAGCATAATCATCCTTCCCTAGATAAAAGCTAGTACCCGGTAAAATAACACCAATCGTATTCGAATTTGCCAATTTTTCTATTCCTTCATAAGACGTTACAGCAAGATGATCACCACTAATAGCGCCAAGTTCTACCGCCAGCTCTGTTCCACCTAATGGGTCAATTTCATCGGCATGGATCTTTAAGCCAAATCCCTTTTCCTTCGCCTTCTTTAAATAACGCCTTGACTGGGGAACAGTGAAGACACCTGTTTCAGTAAAAATATCTACAAATTCTGCAAGGTTTTCTTGTTTGATTTCATCAAACATCTCACTCATCTCAAGAAGAAATGCCTCCGGGTCACCCTTGTAATGGACCGGAATGGCATGGGCACCTAGAAACGTAGAAACAATATCTAACGGATGCTGCTCATTTAATGCTTTAACAACGCGTAGCTGTTTCAGTTCCGTATCACGATCCAGACCATAGCCACTTTTTGCTTCCAAAGTAGTAATCCCATATGTAGCCATTCGATCCAAATGGAATAACGCCTTCTCTAGAAGACTTTCATATGAGGCTTCTTGTGTTGCCCTTACGGTAGATAATATTCCACCACCTTGTTTTAAAATATCTAGATATGGCACGCCTTGTTGCTTCAGAGCTAGTTCCTTTTCACGAGAACCGCCAAACACTAAATGGGTGTGTGGCTCTACAAGCCCAGGTGTTACTAATCTACCATTTGCATTAATTGTTTGAGTGGTTTCTAGTATAGTAGCTTCTTCCGAGGATCCTATCCAAACTACTACCCCATCCCTAATTCCGATTGCTGCATCATGCCATATCGTTAATGCGTTCATATCGGTACCTTTTACTGGGCCTTTTTTATCCATCGGTAAAAGCTCGCCAATATTTGTAATAAGTAAATCAACTTGCACCTAAATTACCCCCTCATCGGTATTGTGATATGATGTTTATCTGCAAATTCCTGCGCTTTTTCGTATCCAGCATCAGCATGGCGAATGATCCCCATCCCTGGGTCTGTTGTTAAAACCCTTTCCAATCTTTCCTTCGCTAAGTCTGTACCATCTGCTACAGCGACCATTCCAGCATGTAGTGAGTAGCCCATTCCAACTCCTCCCCCATGGTGGAAAGAAATCCAAGAACCACCAGCAGCTGTATTAATCAATGCATTTAATACTGCCCAGTCCCCAATTGCATCACTGCCATCTTTCATTCCTTCTGTTTCACGATTTGGTGAAGCAACAGATCCACAGTCTAAATGATCACGACCAATGACGATTGGTGCCTTCAACTCTCCGTTACGAACTAACTCATTGATTGCTAACCCCATTTTTACCCGTTCCCCATAGCCTAACCAACAGATTCGAGATGGTAGACCTTGAAAAGCAACTTTTTCCTTTGCTATATCAATCCAGCGAATAAGGGGTTTATTTTCTGGAAATAGCTCTTTAATTAATGCATCCGTACGATAAATATCCTCTGGATCACCAGATAACGCAGCCCAACGGAATGGACCTTTCCCTTCACAGAACAATGGTCGAATATAAGCTGGTACAAAGCCAGGAAAGCTAAATGCTTTTTCAACCCCCTCATCCTTGGCAACTTGTCGAATATTGTTCCCATAATCAAATACTATCGAACCTTGTTCCAGATAGGTCAACATCGTATCAACATGTTTCGCCATACTTTGCTTTGCTAGTGCCATATACTTGTCAGGGTCCGCTTTACGGAGTGCTACCGCTTCTTCGACCGAGTAACCTATCGGAATATAACCATTTAACGGGTCATGTGCGGAAGTTTGATCTGTCACGATATCGATCTTAATATCCTGCTGTAAGAGAGCTTGATGAACCTCTGCTGCATTGCCAAGTAATGCAATGGATAATGCCTTTCCCTGTGCTTTGGCTTCCTTAGCCCATCGGATGGCTTCATCGATACTATCTGTCATCACATCGCAATATTTCGTCTTTAAGCGTTTTTCAATACGGTCTCTATCTACTTCAACTGCTATGACAATTCCTTCGTTCATGGTTACCGCTAAAGGTTGCGCTCCACCCATTCCACCAAGACCAGCAGTTAATGTAATGGTCCCTTTTAAAGTCCCACCAAAGTGCTTTTTCGCAACTGCAGAGAATGTCTCATACGTTCCTTGTAATATCCCTTGCGTTCCGATATAGATCCAGCTTCCCGCTGTCATTTGCCCATACATCATTAGTCCTTTCTGATCGAGTTCATGAAAGTGCTCCCAGTTAGCCCATTTCGGTACTAATACCGAATTAGACAGTAACACTCTTGGCGCGTGTTTATGAGTTTTAAAGACTCCAACAGGCTTACCAGATTGAATCAGCATTGTTTCATCGTTTTCCAAAGTTCGTAAGGTGCGTACAATCACATCAAATGCATCCCAATTTCGTGCTGCTTTCCCAATACCTCCATACACAACAAGCTCTTGTGGATTCTCTGCCACCTCCGGATCTAAGTTGTTATACAGCATTCTCAGAGCTGCTTCCTGCTCCCAACCTTTACACGCTAATTCCAACCCCTTTTTAGCACGTACCTCTTTTCTTTTCATACATTTTCCACCTCTCCAATTTGATTCATAACCTGACTTGCATCTGATTCCTTCAGCCAAGCTGTTAGCCTTTCTATATCTGTTGAAAACACGCGATCCTTTCGAATACTTGCAACTACCTTTCGAGCTTTGTTGTAGAACTCTCTCGTACTCGTGGCCATTTTTTCAACGCCTCGATATTCCACCGCCTGCATCGCACAAATGAGTTCAATTGCAATTACCCTTCTTGTATTTTGCAACATGGCTAGTGCATGCCTTGCAGCAATCGTTCCCATACTGACATGATCCTCTTGATTAGCTGAAGAAGGAATCGAATCGACACTAGCAGGATGGGCCAAGGTTTTATTTTCCGAAACGAGCGCCGCTGCACTATATTGCATAATCATCGCTCCCGATTCTAACCCTGGATTCGGACTTAGGAATGCCGGTAAATCATTTAGCTGAGGATTTACAAGGCGTTCAATTCTTCGCTCGGCAATATTAGCTAGTTCCGCAATGCCAAGCTTTAAAAAATCCATCGTAAAGGCAATAGGTTGACCATGAAAATTACCACCAGATATAACCTTCCAATCCTCTGAGAAAATTAATGGATTATCTGTTACTGCATTCATCTCTGTAGTTAATTTTTCTTTGGCATAGTGAAGTGTTTGCCAAGAGGCTCCGAGAACCTGTGGGATACACCGTAATGAATAGGCATCCTGTACTCGAAATTCCCCTTGTGAACTTATTAGCTTGCTATCCTGTAAACTATGTCGCATTCGTTTTGCTACATCTATTTGCTCTTGATGTCCTCTTACACGGTGCAAATCTGCATCCAATGCTTCTCTAATGCCACGTAACCCTTCCATTGTCATGCAAGCTGTTAACTCACCTTGATGTAACAACTTTTCCATCTCTAAATACGCCACAACCCCGGTTGCGGTCATCGCCTGGGTTCCATTAATTAATGCTAAACCTTCTTTTGCTTTTAAGATTAAAGGTGTTAGCCCATTACCTTGTAATGCGTCCATGCTTGGCATCCGCTTTCCTTGATAAAACACTTCTCCCTCACCCATCACTACTAGAGCAAGATGGGATAATGGAGCCAAGTCACCACTTGCACCAAGAGAGCCCTGCTGGGGAATGACCGGACAAATGTTAGCATTGACTAGATTTATTAATGATTGAACTAGTTCAACCCGAACACCAGAATATCCTTGGGCAAGTGCATTTGCTCGAAGTAGTACCATTGTTTTACTAATTTTTTCATCGAAGGGTTCGCCTACACCACAAGCATGGGAGTGAATTAAGTTTAGTTGCAGTGCTTCTAAGTCTTCATCACTAATTCGATGGTCACTTAACTTGCCAAAGCCCGTATTGATTCCATACATCACTTTTTTATCCTGGAGCATTTCCTCTACGATTTCGCGATTCTGTTTTAGTTTCTCTCGTTGACGATCACATAAAACGACTTGTTCATTTTGGAAAACAATCCTGCCAACATCATCTAACGTTAAGGATTTTCCTGTTAATACAATCATTACGACACCCCTTTATAGCATCACGTTACTAAGTTAAAGTGAACAAAGTAAAAGGAGGCTAGGTATATTACCTAACCTCCTTGATTATGGACAATTACTATATATAATGGATGGACTGATTTCATTACCATACCCCATTTACAATTTTCTTACTTTTCTTTATTTTAAACGCTTTCATTAGCTATTGCAATATATTGTTTAGGAGTAATTTCCCAATTATTAAGCAAAAAAATAGACATCCGCCTCATGACGAATGTCTATCCTATTACGCTATTCTTTTCCTTTCACCTGTCCAGGTTCCCAAAATTCAACTCCACTTGGATCATCCAATATTTCGCGATTAAATACAGGATCCTTCCCTGCACGACGCTGCTCACGGTAATCCCGTAATACAACATGCACAATTTTATAGAGCTTCGTGATTGCATACAGGTTGATTAATGCCATAATCGCCATCGTTAAATCTGCTAGTGCCCAAACAAAGTCAAAGCTCGCTAATGCACCAAAAGCAACCATTGCTAATACTGCCAGACGATACACAAATAACCATCCTGGGCTATCTTTAATATAGCCAATATTACTTTCACCATAATAGTAATTCCCTAATATAGAGCTATAAGCAAAGAGGAATATCGCAATCGCAATAAAGATTCCTGACCAATCACCAACATGCTGCGTAAAGGCGTTCTGTGTTAATTGGATTCCATCTAAATCACTGCCAGCATAATTACCTGCAGTTATAATGATAAATCCTGTTGCTGTACAAATTAATAACGTATCAAAGAATACTCCTAATGCTTGGATTAATCCTTGTTTTACCGGGTGAGACACTTCTGCTGTCGCGGCAGCATTAGGTGCACTCCCCATACCTGCCTCATTCGAGAATAATCCACGTTTAATTCCCATCATGATTGCTGCACCAAATCCACCACCAGCAACCTCTCGTAAACCAAATGCATTAGCAAATATAAGTGATATGATTTCAGGGATTGCACCAATATTGATTAGCACAACATAAAAGGCAATCAGTAAATAGATGGTAGCCATAACTGGAACGATTACTTGCGACACATTCGCTATACTTTTTAAACCGCCAAAAATAACTAATGCTACTAGGACTAATAATATAATTGCCATTGTAGATCCTGAAATATGAAACTGATCATCAAACGCAAGGCTAATCGTATTCGATTGCACAGAGTTGAATACGAGCCCATATGTAAATGTTATCGTAATCGCAAATATGATCCCTAACCAACGGCTTTTGAGGCCTTTTTCCATATAGTAAGCAGGTCCACCACGATATTGGCTCTTTTCTGGAACCTTATATACTTGAGCTAACGTACTTTCTACAAAGCCCGATGCCGCTCCTAATAAGGCAATTACCCACATCCAAAATATTGCACCAGGGCCACCAATGGCAACAGCTGATGCTACCCCAGCGAGGTTACCGGTTCCAACTCTAGATGCTGCACTAATTGCAAATGCCTGGAATGAAGACGTACCTTTCTTACCCGAGGCATTAATACTTCGCTTGTCAAAGATAACCCGGAACATTTCTGGAATGTTAATGAATTGAACAAGTTTCGTTCGTATTGTAAAATACAAGCCTAATCCAATTAATACAATAATAAGTACATATGACCATAAAATATCATTAGCTTCACCAACTAAATTTTCAATAAACGTCATCATGTAACCCCTTTCTCTTCTGTCTTAGCTACATTCATATGCTTAGGATAACCAATTATGAGAATTTCCCTCACAATAAAGAAAGAAGCCCTATAAAAATAGGCTCCTTTTCTAATGCTATGCAGGAAAGATTATTACACTTTCCTATTTGCCTAGAAACACACATCTTATAATTTTACTGTAAGATGTCTAATTATTCCACGGATATGATGTTCCAAACTTGTCGGCGAATTCTCTGGAATACTTTCTTCGCTCTTTACGGCGCTCTGCACGTAAAGGTGCACCTTCATGTAACAGCTTCTCTGATTCAGTCTCTGGGTAAACCTCTGGTACGGGAACAGGGCGTAGATTTTCATCCACCGCTACAAAGGTTAAAAAGGCCGTTGCACATACTTTACGCTTCCCTGTAAGCAGGTCTTCTGTTACTGCTTTTACGAATACTTCCATCGATGTATTACGTGTCCAAGTGACAAATGCTTCCACACAAATAGAGTTACCTTGCTTTACAGGCTCTAAAAAGTCAACAGAGTCCGTAGAAGCTGTAACTACCGCTTTACGGCAATGGCGAACCGCTGCAATTGCTGCGACATCATCAATATGAGCCATTAACGTACCACCGAATAATGTGCCGTGATAATTGGTATCTGGTGGTAATACATGAGATGTTTTAACTGCTAATGAACTTGAACATGGTTTTTTTTCCAATTGAACATCACTCCAAAAGTTAGTTAACGAATATAAGAGAACCCTTTTCTATTAAATAAGCGGTAAAACGTCCTCAGTCAGACCCTTGCGAACGATAATAGGAAACCAGATAGGACCCCTTGCTGATTCTAGCCACCTTTTTACGTTTAATAAGCAAATCATAATCGTACGATTACTTCTCCTATAGTATTGGTGAGAGTAATCTTGATACCGATTCTTTTATTCGTATTCCAAACGAACGTTTGTTGTAGAGTTTACTCGTCATTTGTGTGGAGTTCCCTACATCCTCATGAAAGGCTTCGACTAGCTTTGCTGCAAGGGTACGGTCATACAGAAAAGCATTCACTTCGAAATTCAAACGGAAGCTTCTCACGTCAATATTCGCCGTTCCAACAGAAGCAATTTTACCATCTACCACAATTGTTTTTGAATGTAGAAAGCCTTTTTGATAAATATAAACCTCTGCACCTGCTTGTAACATGTCTCCTACATAGGAAAGCGTTGCCCAATATACAAATGGGTGGTCTGGCTTATTCGGAATCATAATTTTCACTTTAACACCAGATAAGGCTGCTATTCGAATCGCATCTCTTAAGCTCTCATCCGGGATAAAGTAAGGAGTCTGTATATAGACGTATTCTTTAGCGGACAAAATCATTTTTATATAACCATTTTTGATCTGCTCCCAGTTCGAATCTGGACCACTGGAAACAATTTGAACACCTGCTTTACCCTTTGGTACAGAAGCATAGTATCGTTTATCATAATGAATATCCTGCTTCGAAGCCTGGTTCCAGTCTAGAATAAAACGAGTCTGCATACTTTGAACTGCATCACCGATAATTCTAAGATGCGTGTCACGCCAATAACCAAACTTCTTACTCTTGCCCAAATACTCATCGCCAATATTAAATCCACCGATGTAACCTACTTTCCCATCAATAATAGCTAGCTTTCTGTGATTGCGATAATTGAGCTTGAAATTAATTTTCGGAATCAATGATGGGAAAAATGCCTCTAATTGTACCCCAGCTTTTCTGAGAACTTTCATATATTTTGGTCTTAAAGAACGAGTACCAAGAGCATCATATAGCACCCTAACTTCTACGCCTTCTTTCGCCTTTTTGAGAAGCATATTGGCAATTTGTAAACCTAATTCATCATGACGAATAATGTAATATAATAGATGAATATGGTCTTTTGCGCGTTCCATATCATCAAGTAATGACTTGAACTTCTCTTTTCCATCCACAAATATGTCGATGGCATTATTTTGAGTTAATATCGCATCATCATTTCGTAAATGTAAATAGTACAAGTCCTTATACTCTTCTAATTCATTAAAAACAAATTGATTATTTTCAATCGCTCTTAGCTGGGACTGAACCGTCTTCTTCACACCAAGCTTAGATTTTGCATCCCATGTGAAGATACGCTTTCCGCTTAATCGTCTACCAAAAATCAAGTACAAGAAGAACCCAGCAATTGGTATGAAAAGCAATACCATGAGCCATGCCCATGTGGCCGTAGCATCTTTACGCTCTAGGAATACAATTGATATTCCTAGTGCAATGTTAAACAATATAATCGCAAATAATAAATATGGCATGAATTCCATACCAATTACCCCTCTATCTAAATAAAATTAATCCGATTCACCAAACTAATGAACATAAGTAACTATAGCATACTTCTTGTATGTTCGTTTATACAGAACCATTCATTATATAATAATATAACAGAAGGGGGATAAAAGCATGACTAAAAATTCATTTGCTATTGTTATCGGTGGAACAGGAATGTTAGAGAGAGTTTGTCACTTTCTCGCAGAAGAAGGTTATGATGTGTATGTCGAAATAAAAATAAGTTTCAAGCTATGCAAGGAAGATGCCTCTTTCCCCATAAGCTTTATTCCATCTCAGTTGATTACCATGATGAAGCTGCACTTCAAAAAAAGATACAAGAAGCGATCCAACTAAAAGGTGGGTATCCCGATCTAATCGTTAGCTGGATTCATAATTCCGCTCCCCATGCATTACCAACGATTTTAAAGGTAGTAAAGGAGAGAAAGAAACCTTGGAAATTAATTCACGTACAAGGAAGCTCTTCTTTCTTTGTAAAAGAAAACACGACTGTACCTGATAATTGTGAATACAGACGTGTTTATTTAGGCTTCGTATTAGAAAATAGAAATTCCAGATGGCTCACACATGAGGAGATCGCAAGTGGTGTCATCAAAGTGATTAAGCACGATTATCGAGAAACTGTCATCGGGACCCTTAAGCCTTGGAGTAAGCGTCCGAGTTAATCTTGATTTGGTTAAGTGCTTGCTCCAAATCCGCCCAGATGTCCTGCCAGGCTTCTAATCCAACTGACAAGCGTATTAATTGATCGGTAATTCCCATCTTTTCTCTAGATTCTTCTGGTACAACGGCATGGGTCATCGTTGCGGGATGCTCAATTAATGTTTCGGTATCGCCAAGGGAAACGGCAATCTTTAAGAAAGATAGATGGTTTAGAAAGGCTTGCGCATCTTTCTTTGTCCCTTTTAATGAAAATGAAATGACTCCCCCGCCACGCCTCATCTGTTTTTTCATAATAGGATAATCTGGGTGAGACTCATCATTTGGATAATACACGGTTGAAACATTAGGGTGCGCCTTTAAACGCTTCACTATTTCCTCAGCATTCGTACAATGACGTTCCATCCGAACAGGTAATGTTTTTAACCCCCTTAACAATAACCACGCATCAAATGGTGCTATAACACCACCGATATCCTTTAACGTAGTCATTGCGATCTCATCTAATAAATCCTTCTTTCCTACTGCTAGACCTGCAATGACATCTCCGTGCCCTCCTATATATTTCGTTGCGCTATGAAGCACAATATCACAGCCTAAATCTAATGGATTTTGTAAATAAGGTGATGCAAACGTATTGTCTACAACAACTACTATGTCATTTTCTTTTGCAACTCTTGCTACCATCTCTAAGTCAATCAGCCTCATTGTCGGATTAATAGGTGTCTCCACATAGATACAGACTGTTTCAGGCTTAATCTTAGAACGAATCGCCTCCTCTGTCCCCATGCTGGAAAAATCATGTGTAATATTATATTTTTCTTTCATCATCGTTAATAATCCAAATGTACATCCATACAGTCCAGAAGAACAAAGGACATGATCATTTGCCTTCGTTAAGGCAATTAAAACAGCTGATATCGCGGCCATTCCTGAGCTAAATGCCAGTCCTCGCTCCCCGTTTTCAAGCGCAGCAATTCTTTCTTCTAATATGGTTACGGTTGGATTTCCTAGTCGAGAATAAATGTACCCATCCTCTTCACCCGCAAAGCGTCTTTCCCCTTGCTCTGCCGATTCAAATGTGTAGGTCGAGGTTTGAAATAATGGTGGCGTAAGGCTTCCTAACATCTCTTTTGTATCATAGCCCTCATGAATAACAGACGTTTCCATATGTTTATACGAACGTGTCATACTTCTCCTCCTCAACTTTAACTTAATACGGAATCTACTACTATCATATTCTATTACCCTAAATTATGAAAGCGTTTTCTTTTGTTTCCCCTAAGCCTTTTAATTGCCTTTTTATAAAATCAGTTCTAACATTAGTAATTATTTGAAGAAAAGAAGGGTTAACATGGAGCAGAAATCTGATAAAATTGGCATGCTATATGCAGTGTTTGCATATGTAGTTTGGGGACTTCTTCCGATTTATTGGAAGTTAATTGAGGAGGTGCCAGCAGGGGAAATTTTGGCACACCGGATTGTTTGGTCCTTTGTTTTTATGATAGTTGTTGTTCTTTCTATGCGAAAATGGCAGGGGCTTGGGACAGAATGGAAACGGATAGTAAAAGATAAGAAAAAACTCATTAGTATTACCTTAGCTTCTGTTGTCATTAGCTTGAACTGGCTCGTCTATATTTGGGCCGTTAATAGTGACCATATGCTACAAGCAAGTCTAGGATACTATATTAATCCATTGGTTAGTATTTTACTAGCGATTATCGTACTAAAGGAAAAGCTAACTAAAAGTCAAACCGTATCTGTTATCTTAGCGGGAGTAGGCGTTTTATACCTGACCGTGAGCTATGGTGTCTTTCCTTGGGTATCCTTATTCTTGGCCGTTAGTTTTGCATTATATGGTTTATTTAAGAAAATGGTTGATATTCCTGCCATGTATGGGCTAACCATTGAAACGTTGATTATTACACCTATTGCGCTTATATATCTATTTCTTATACCGGAGAATTCCTTTTCTGTGCAGGATATTACCTCTATGAAAAATCTCCTTTTAATCGGTGCTGGTGCAATGACCGCTATTCCACTGCTATTGTTTGCCAGTGGTGCTAAACGGATACCATTAGCAATGGTCGGTATCCTTCAGTATATCGCACCAACCTTAATGTTGTTGATTGGCGTATTTATCTATCATGAAACATTTACCAGGGAGCATCTTATTGCCTTTAGTTTCATCTGGCTCGCATTAGTTATCTATCTAGGATCCATTTACCGATTCCCAATGCGAAAAATGAAAATGCGTGATCGTTGAAATGTCCATTGACATAGCCTTTCTGTGCCGCTAATACAAGATGCAAATCAATAGAATGCATACGTTCCGTAGCTTTGTTATGGCAAAAAACAAGTAATGATTAATTAAGAGCTATTCAAAACGATAACGTATTATATTTACCATCATGTCTTCTATGTAGGACATGATGGTTTCCTAATTTTATACGATAAATGGAGATAAAAAAATTCTTCCCGGACAAAAGATGTACATTTTTGTAACAAGCTTGGCAAATGTCGATTGATTAATTTTGACAATTTTCTCTTTCACTTTTAAAACAATGAAAAAATGGGTATATATAATAAAATCAGTAGATTTGTATTTTAGGCTTTCATACATTAAAGTAAAAGCAAATTGTATACAAAATAGAACTAATATAGGTGTGTTTACATGAAAAAAAAGACAATCATCATGATTATTACACTTGCTTCTATATTTGTCTTAGCTTGCGTGTTAGGACTATATCGTGAGCAGCTATCCTCCCCTGCCTCTCCTGTAGATCGTGCAGAAAATGCGGACGTGACCAATCAGGAAACATCAGAACCAGAAGCAACAGAGGATATCCCTAATAAAGCATCCCATACTCCTTTTACTGAATTTAGTAAAGAATTTAAAGCTGCGATTCAAAGCACGATTAAATTCTTTTCCAACCAAGAAAGCCATATTGTTGCGATTGGTGATTCCTTAACACAAGGAGTTGGGGATAGTACCAAGCAAGGTGGATATGTTGGCATTTTAGATAGTCAACTAAATGCTGATGCTAATCTTGTAACTTTTGACAACTATGGGAAACGGGGTAACCGAACAGATCAATTGCTTAAACGTATAGATGAGCCCGAAATAGTAAAATCACTTAAACGTGCTGACATTGTGATTATGACGATTGGTGCAAATGATATTATGCAAGTATTAAAGGAAAATTTTACGAATATCACCTATGAAGCCTTTTCTAAAGAAAGAGTTAATTATGAAAAACGTTTACACCAAATATTTGCAAAGCTCGAGGAGCTAAATCCAAATGCATCAGTTTATCTCGTTGGTTTTTATAACCCGTTTCAACAATATTTCGAGCATATCAAAGAGCTGGATATGATTGTTGATGATTGGAACCATACAAGTGAACAAGTTGCGAAGGAAGCTGGTGCAACCTTTATCCCTACAAAGGACATTTTCATCAGTACAGAAGTTAATTTATTTGCAGACGATCATTTTCACCCGAATGATTTCGGATATAAACTGATAGCAGAAAGAATATTAAACTATTTAGTTATAGAATAGCTTGTTAGAAGGTGGAGCAGTATGGAACAAGAAAAACCGAATAAAAATTTATGGAAAAGCTCCTTTATAGCTCTACTCCTGTTGAATTTTTCCGTGCTAGTCATTATTGCCTTATTGATTTTTTGGCCAGTTGAACGATCAAAAGTTCCAGCCGGAGAGCATCAAACAACCCAAAACAGTTCTGAGTTTATCATAAGAACAACCAAGAAGAACTTAAATGAGCTCATTAATGCGTATATGTATGAGTATATGAAAGACTCCAAGCATAAGTATAGTGTTTCTTTAGAGGAGGATGTGCAATTAGTTGGGGAATTACCCGTATTCTCTACGACAGTTCCACTCTCTATCCGCCTAGAACCATTTGTGCAAGATAATGGGGATGTTGTTTTAAAGCAAAAGTCGATTTCATTAGGCTTGCTGGAGCTTCCAAATAAGAAGGTCATGGAGTATATGAGTAAATACTTGCCCATGCCAAATTGGGTCACGATTAACCCGGACGATGAAGAGATATATGTAGCCGTTACTCAAATGGATATTAAGAGCAACTTCCATGTCAGTGTCGAACAGATGGATTTAGAAGCAAATAACCTCTCATTTAAACTAAAAGTACCATACGAAACTCTAGGCATAGAGACCTTTTTAAGTAAATAGACAGAAAGGGCCAATTTCCCTAACACAGTAGGGAAATTGGCCCTTTATATTTATCTACTAAAGACTAATTGCTTTACTTTTTTAGAAACCAAATGAATTAGTGATTGCTTCGGTAAATCTAGTACTTCCTCTCTAAGCTGATACTTCGGATAGTCTCCTAATCTACCTTGATATAGTAACTTTAATTCCGTATTTTCTCTTATATCAGATGGTGTCACCAAGTTGGTTGGCTTCGATAGCTTAAAAGAATCGGTATCCTGCATAACGGTTGCAACGAATTGGGAACAGAAAAACGCATTCTTTCTACGAATCTCAATTTTAAAGGCAATACCTAATAACCCAATAAAGTTATATTTATAGTCTGCGGAACGCTTTTCAATCTCTTTTATATGATGGCGTATTTGCACATATTCTAGTTCAGTTACATTTAATGCATAGATCGCACTATTAGCGTGTTTTAAAAATTCACCTCTAATATCTTCCCGAACAAAGCCACCACTAAACGGATTCTTTGGATTAACACGTCCGAAGCTATATACTTCTTTTAACTCATGATCAAAACCAATTGACACATGATTTAACGACTTATTTGTATATAAGTTAATCATTCTTGAAAGGTATGTCCCAGTATCTGTAAAGATAAAGTAGATAGTCCTTTCTCTCATGTTTTCCCCTCCACTCAGGACTTTCACCGAGCTTTTTTCTCATACCAACCACTCAAAAAACGGATATACCAAAACTTTACCGAAAAAACAACAAATATACAAGACAAATTTACAATTTAATTTATTGAATACTGGTAAATAGTAGATAAATCAAGGTTTTGCATTGACTAACGCCTTTAAATTTCGTAAGCTTACGATAGTAATATTATTGGAGGAAAACTTATACATGATAACTGTAACGAATGTAAGTTTACGATATGGCGATAAAAAGTTGTTTGAAGATGTTAACTTAAAATTTACACCTGGCAATTGCTATGGCGTAATTGGCGCTAACGGTGCAGGAAAATCTACATTTCTAAAGATCCTCTCCGGTGAAATTGAGCCCCAGACCGGAAATGTATCCATGTCTCCTGGTGAACGTTTAGCTGTACTAAAACAGGATCACTTCGCTTATGAAGATCATCCTGTATTAGAAACTGTATTAATGGGACATGAAAAACTATATGCCGTAAAGCAAGAAAAAGACCAAATTTATATGAAAGCTGAATTCACAGAAGAAGACGGCATGCGTGCTGCTGAACTTGAAGGCGAATTTGCTGAAATGAACGGTTGGGAAGCTGAATCGGATGCTGCAATTCTTCTTAAGGGACTTGGTATTGAAGAGGAGCTTCATAGTAAGTTAATGTCCGATTTAACGGAAGAACAAAAAGTTAAAGTTTTACTAGCACAAGCGTTATTCGGCAACCCTGATATTCTTTTATTAGATGAGCCTACAAACGGATTAGATATTCAAGCAATTCAATGGTTAGAAGAATTTTTAATAAACTTCGAGAATACGGTTATTGTCGTATCACACGATAGACACTTTTTAAATAAAGTATGTACGCACATTGCAGATGTTGACTATGGAAAGATCCAAATATATATCGGAAACTATGATTTCTGGTATGAGTCTAGCCAATTAGCTAGCAGAATGGCACAGGAAGCAAACAAGAAGAAGGAAGAAAAAATTAAAGAACTACAAGCCTTCATTGCACGATTTAGTGCTAACGCTTCTAAGTCTAGGCAAGCAACATCCCGTAAGAAAATGCTTGATAATATCACGTTAGACGATATTAAGCCATCATCTAGAAAATACCCTTATATTGCCTTCACACCAGAGCGAGAAATCGGAAATGACCTACTTCGTGTCGAAGGTTTAACCAAAACCATTAATGGAGAAAAGGTATTAGATAACGTTAGCTTTATCATGAACAAGGACGACAAGATTGCCCTAGTCGGTAAAAATGATATTGCTAAAACAACGCTATTTAAAATTTTGGCAGGAGAAATGGAGCAAGACGCAGGTACGTATAAATGGGGCGTTACCACATCCCAATCCTATTTCCCGAAAGATAACAGTGAGTATTTCCAAAATGGTGATTTGACCCTTGTTGATTGGTTGCGCCAGTTCTCACCTGAGGACGAAACCGAAACATTCCTACGTGGGTTCTTAGGAAGAATGCTATTCTCCGGTGAAGAAGCACTGAAGAAGGCAAACGTGCTTTCCGGAGGGGAAAAAGTGCGTTGTATGCTATCAAAAATGATGCTATCTAAAGCGAATGTATTATTATTAGATGATCCAACTAACCACCTAGACTTAGAGTCTATCCAAGCATTAAACAATGGTCTAATTAAGTTTAAAGGTTCAATCCTATTCACTTCTCATGACCATCAGTTCATCGATAGTATTGCTAATCGCCTAATCGATATTACCCCTAACGGAATTATCGATAAAGAAATGAGCTACGATGAATACGTACAAGATAAAGAATTACAGAAACGCATTAAAGAGATGTATGCAAGTTAATAGATAGTTAATGAACCGAGCTCCCTGCGTTGTTGCAGGGGGCTTTTTATATGTTTGCCTCCGTTTTTCTAGGTGCATCTAATGGTGACTTGGGCGTATGTGTGACTTCTTTGGGCGTATCTTTCTCTTGCTTGGGCTCATCTTCCTACCTCTCGGGCTCATCTCCTTCTCCTTTGGACCCATCTTCCTACCTCTCGGGCTCATCTCCCCCCAAAAAAGCGCCCCCACATCCGTGAGGGCGCTCCATTGTATTATTTTAACTTTTCTTCCACTTTCTCTAGCATTTCCTTTGTCATATTGTCTATATCATATTTTGCTTTGAATCCCCATTCCGCTTCTGCTGCTGAGGAATCGATGCTGTTTGGCCAGCTGTCGGCAATTTTTTGTCTGACAGGGTCTACATCAAAGGTTAATTGGAATTCTGGAATATGCTTTTGTATTGCTTTGGCAAAATCCATCGGTTCCGCTGAAATAGCAGAAATATTAAATGCATTACGATGTACTAGCTTAGTAGGATCAGCTTCCATTAATTGAACAATGGCATCAAGGGCATCTGGCATAAACATCATGTCCATGTAGGTGCCTTCAGCTATATACGACGTGTATGCTTTTTGTTTAATCGCTTCATAATAAATTTCCACTGCGTAATCGGTTGTACCACCGCCAGGAGGGGCTACATACGAAATTAATCCTGGAAAGCGTACCCCCCGTGTATCGACACCATAACGTTCAAAATAATAATCGCAAAGTAGCTCTCCTGCTACTTTGTTTACACCATACATTGTTGTAGGTCTTTGTAAGGTGTCCTGTGGGGTACTGTCCTTCGGTGTTGTAGGTCCGAATGCGCCAATTGAACTTGGTGTAAAGAACTGTAAATTAAGCTCTCGGGAAACTTCCAAGGCATTCACAAGTCCACCCATATTAATATCCCATGCAACTTTCGGCATTTTCTCAGCGGTTGCTGATAAAAGTGCTGCCAGATGCATGATTGTGTCTACCTGGTAGTCCTTTGCTACCTCATATATACGCTTCTCATCCGTTACATCTACTACTTCAAATGGACCTTTTTCGCTTTCTTCTTCTGAATAACGAATGTCTGTTGAAACTACATTTGCGACCCCATATATACTTCTTAGCTTCGTAACCAGCTCTGAGCCAATTTGTCCTCGAGCACCTGTAACAAGTATCTTTTTCATCGGTTTCTCCTCTATTCAAAAATCTAAAAGATGCAAATTATATTAATCCCATATCTTTTCCTACTTTTTCATAGGCGCTAATAGCCTCATCGAGCATTTCCTTCGTATGTGCTGCAGTTGGCATATTGCGTACACGCCCAGTCCCTCTAGGTACCGTTGGGAATACGATTGACTTAGCATAAACTCCTGCTTCGAATAATCGTTTACTAAACTCTTGCGCTGCTTTTTCTTCGCCAATGATACAAGGAGTAATCGGAGTTTCACTGTCCCCAATATCAAAGCCTAATTTTTTCAGACCAGCTTTTAAATAATTTCCATTTTCCCACAGCTTGTCATGTAATTCTGTACTTTCCATTAGAATCTCAACAGCCTTTTTACTTGCTGCAGCATCTGCTGGAGATACAGCAGTGGAGAATAAAAATGGACGAGAACGTACTTTTAACCAATCAATTAGATTTGCCTTACCAGCAACATATCCTCCGATAACACCAATGGCTTTGGAGAGCGTACCCATTTGGAAATCCACTTTATCTTGTAATCCAAAATGCTTCACTGTACCTGCACCTTTTCCTAGTACACCAGATCCGTGTGCATCATCGACATACGTAATTAAATCAAATTCTTCCGCAATCTCTACGATTTCCGGAAGCTTGGCTACATCCCCATCCATTGAGAATACGCCGTCGGTAATTACCATTATTTTATTATATTGACCAGATTCAACCGCTGCTTTCGCCTTCTGACGTAAATCATCCATATCGGAATGTCCAAAGCGAATAATTTTGGCTCTAGATAGACGACATCCATCAATGATAGATGCATGGTTTAATTCATCAGAAAGGATGGCATCATGTTTATCCATTACAGCTGAAATAGCAGCCATATTACAGTTAAAACCAGATTGATACGAAATAACAGCTTCAGTACCTTTAAATTCAGCTAATTTCTTCTCTAGTTCTATATGCAAGTCCAAAGTACCATTGATTGTACGAACGGCACCAGCACCTACACCATGGGATTCTACTGCCTCTTGAGCTACTTTCTTCAGCCTCTCATCAGTTGCTAGCCCTAGATAGTTGTTAGAAGAAAGATTGATTAAGCTTTTCCCATTAATCGTAATAACCGGTCCGTTAGCACCTTGTACTGGATCTATTTCATTGTAAAGTCCATTTGCTTTTAGATCAGATAAGTTTTCATTTAAAAATCTATCTAATATTTTACTACTCATTTGGAAATACCTCCTATTTATAGAAAATCATTTTTTGTAAGCGTTACCATATAGTTAATCATATTAAGTTTATCATAAGATGCTTTAAATGTTTAGGAAGATACACATTCAAAAACGTTGTTAAGAAAAACACTTAAATATAAGTAATGTAGCCTTTTTAAATGGGCTATCTTATAGAAATTTTTCAAGCTTTTTTCCTTTCTTTCCTATTAATACACTCATTTGCAATATTTACCGGAGATTAAATATAAATTGTCATTGTCTATCCCATAGACTATCTATTATACTAGCATTATGGGACATAACATGATGGAGGAATCAGCTGTGAGAAAGATATTAGTTGCCCTATTTCTTATGATCGTAATTGGGTTTGGTATTGTAGGTATTAACCAGCAATTAATAGAGCCTGAAGAAATGATTCAAACCAATAACCCAAATTCTATTCAAACACAATCTTGAAATAAAAAAATGGAAGCATCGATTATAATGCTTCCATTAGTTGTTACTCTTCTTTATTTATTCCACAATTGTTACATTTACTTCTCTGACTCCCCAATCAAAGGCTTCTTCTTTAGTTGGGAGATGAATATCGATTCGATTTCCTTTAATTGCACTACCGATGTCACCAGCAATTGCGTATCCGTATCCTTCAACATACACTTTAGACCCTAACGGAATCACATCCGGATCTACTGCAATTACTTTTGCATTTCTATCCTCATTTAAGTTAATCCCGGTATAAGTAATACCTGTACACCCGTCACATTCAGCGGTATATGCAGTAGCTACTACGCTTAATGTTTTACCTTCCGGCTGGTCATCATTCGTATTACTTTCTTCTTCACTTGCTGTACTTGATTTCACTTCAGTTGGTTGAATAGAATTAGCAGCAGCAACTTCCTTCTCTTCTGCTTTCTCATCTTCTTCCTCTTCAGCCTGCTTTATTATTAGTTCTTGCCCAACTAATATTAAATCTGAAGTAAGCTTATTCCATTCTTTCAACTCTTCCACAGATACACTATTTTCCTCCGAGATTCCAAAGAGTGTATCTCCCTTTTCTACTAAATATTTCTTATAGATTGCTATTTGTTGTTTTGGATAGATTATATCAGAGTCTAGTTCGTTCAGTTCATATAATGATTCTACGGTTGTTTCGTATTCATTTGCAATTCCCCATAGTGTATCACCTTCTACTACTTCATACTCAAGTGCCGAAGTGCTTAGTGGAGATGCAAACATTAATCCTGCAGCTATAGTTGCTACAATCGTCTTCATAGTAGTCCCTCCTTATTTTTCGGACAAAGCCTATCCTAACACAGGTTAGTAGACTATGCCGTTACAAGACTTTTAAAAGTCTGTTACAAGGATTGCCAAAACTACTATGTTTTATTACAAAAGTTATAGATTTAAGTCAATATTACTAGATTAGTACTTTAGTACGGTCTATATTACGTGAAAATTACATAGAAAAACGAAGAAGCACTTAAGCTTCTTCGTCTTCTTATAAATTATTAGTTACCATCTTTGAATGGCTCTTCTTGTGTAACAGCTAGTTCATGAAGTCCCATTGTGCTACCACGTTCAATTGTATAGTTTTGAACACGGTTGTTAACAGGGACTAACTCAGCACGGTATAGTGTAGGGAATACTGGGATATCCTCTACCATTAGTTCTTGCCATTGCTTATAAATGTCCTGACGATATTCAACATCAAAGGCGTTTAATGAATTACCCTCTAAAAGTAATTCTGTACTCTTCTCACTTTCATAGCGTGGGAAGTTAAAGATTTGGTCTGGTCCGTATAATCCATAAGGGTTTACATCTGTACCAGTTCCCCAAGCACCTTGATAAATATCAATTTCAGGGTCGTCATCTCCTTTTTCACCTACACGCTCATAGAAAGAGTTGAATTCTAGAAGACGACCGTCAATTAATTGAACATTTAGACCAACATTTTTCCAAGATTGGATATAGTATTGTGATAGTGGTTCCGCAACATCTCCACCTGACATTGAAGCAAAGTTAATTACTAGCTCCTCACCATCTGGAGTTTCACGGAATCCATCTCCATTAACATCCTCATATCCAGCCTCATCTAAAATTCGGTTAGCTTCGTCTGGATCAAATGTTGGTGTTTCAATAGTTGAATCATGGTAATCGCCGAATGGAGGAATGATTAGTGTCGTTGCATTCCAACGTAATCCATTATAGAATTGTTTACCTACTGCATCATTATCAACGGCATACCACATTGCACGGCGTAAGTTTACATCTGCCATTTTCTTATCGGGATCCATAACAACTTTCTTCTCTTCTTTATCCCAATGTCCTAGCTTGAATCCAATATACGTATACGATAACTCTGTTCGGCCTAACCATTCAATGTTAGTCAAATTAGCGTTATCTACAAATTGATCAGATGGAAAGCTATTAACCATATCTACATCGCCAGTTTTTAATGCCTGAACAACTGTATCTGGATTTACAACCTTTAATACTACCTGATCTAAGTTTGGTTCTCCACGCCAGTAATCTTCAAACTTTTCATACACTACTGATTCACCAGGCACGATACTCTTCACTTTAAATGGTCCCATACCTACTGGGTTTTTACGAACTAAATCATGTTCTTCCATTTCTGCTACAGGAATATCTTTAAATAAATGTTTAGGCATTGCGTAAGGCCATACACCACCTGTTAGCAAGGATGGTTGAGACTCTTTATACGTAATCTTTAATGTTTTTTCATCAACAATTTCGATACCTGAGATTGTATCTGCTTCACCAGCATTGTACTCATCCATACCGATAATACCAGAGAAGTCTGGGCCGTAACGAACACCTGGATAATCCGGGTGACCAATGACTTCAAATGAATATGCCCAGTCTTCCGCTTTTACAGGCTCACCATCATGCCAATTAACATTGTCACGAATCTCAAATGTAAACGTTACACCATTAGGATATTCATCGGTTTCATAAGGCTCTGTTTCGAATGTTGCAGCCCCATCATTAGTGTAAGTAAAGGTATCGTCTATTGATAGTAACGGCTCGTCAAACCAACTAATTACAACAGAATCAGGGTTACCTGAATAGAAATTATAGTTTAAAGTACCTTCAAATACTGTATCAGATACTAAACCATAATTAAGTGTTCCACCTTGAATGGCTTCCCCTTCATTGGTTTTCGTTAAAGCGAAATCCTCGATGTTGAACAACCCATCGTCCTCTGCAGGTTCCTCATCATCTTTGTCACCATCTTGACCCTCATCTTTAGAAGTATCTGGATCATCTTTCGGATCTTCATTAGCTGTGTTGCCACTACATGCAGCTAATACTAATAGTAAAGAAAGCATTAGTGCAAATAGCCACTTTGTTAAGTTTGTCTTGCTCATGCTAAATACCCTCCCTTTTTTTAAACCCTTTTATTTGTCGAATATTTCGACAATTTATACTCAACATTAACACAACCTTTGTGTTAATGTAGGTAACAATCATTAGTTTTTTACCCTACCAATCTTCTAAGCCTCACCCCCCTATAATGTGCTGACATGATGACTCGTTTAAGTAAAGCTTCAACTATAAATTATCCTCTTCTTTGACGTGCATCTGTTGCACGTTTCAATGCCTGACCAACGTTATTAACACATAACATTAATAGGAGAATCATTACAGAAGCTGGTACCCATATCCACCACCTAAATTCCAATGTTTGTGGGTTTCTTGCATAACTTAGTAATGTTCCTAAACTAGGTGTGTTTTCTGGAAAACCAAATCCTAAGAAGGAAAGACCAGATTCTAATCCAATATTAGAAGCTAAATTTAATGTCATGGTTACAATAATCAAAGAGCTACAGTTTGGTAGCAAATGCTTAAATATAATTTTTACATTTGATGTACCTAGTGTTTTCGCTGCTTGAATATAATCTAATTCCTTCTCCTGCAATGCTTTTGATCTAATTAATCGGGCGATTCCCATCCATAGAAAGGCCGTCATGATAAGTGAAAATGTAACAATACTATATTTCGGTACAATTGCAACGAATGTAATTACAATCATGGTAAATGGTAAGATTAAGAAGAAATCTAGGATACGCATCATGACGTTATCGATATGCCCGCCAAAATAACCAGAAGCTAATCCAAATATAACTCCAATAAGTCCTGTTAACACTGTTACAATGATTGCAATCGAAAGTGAATTTCGTGTACCGATAATTAACTGTCCAAATACATCTCGACCACCATAATCAGTTCCTAGTATAAAATCTTCTCCAGGTGGTTCATATATTGCAAATAAATCAACCTTTACAATTTCGTCTTGATCCAGTACAATGGATACTCCGTAAACAAATACGGTAATACCTACTAAGAATATTAAAGAAATTAATGCCAGCTTATCTCTGACCAATTCTCTCCAAATTATGCTAAAACCTGATGGACTCTTGATTACTTCCTTTGATTTCACTTCTACATTTGCTGCATTTGCTTCCACATTTTTCACCTCACTATATACCTATAAAATTTATTTAATACGAATTCTCGGATCAATTAGACTCAAGATAATATCTGAAAGTAAAGCACCCATGACAGAAGCTACACCGAATAATAAAGTCGTAGCTGTCACGACACTGTAATCCCTTAGGCTAATCGATTCTATTAACAATTGCCCCATCCCAGGATATCCAAAGATATTTTCAATAAAGATAGAGCCACCAATTAGTCCAGTAATTTCAAATCCGAAAAATGCTGCTATTGGTAATAGTGAGTTTCGCAAAATATGGCGATTATAAACTCGTTGTTCAGAAGCACCTTTAGCTCTTGCAAGTAAAATAAAATCCTTTTGTTTCGTATCAACTATCTCATTTCGTAGATATTGAATCGTACTGTATGTTGTAATAAGTGCCATTGATAATGCTGGTAATAACAAATGATATAATTTACTCATAAAATAATCGAACGTTCCAGGTTCTAGACCTGGGGTGACACTTCCACTAGTTGGGAACCATTGCAACTGGAACCCGAATATCCAAAGCATTACTAGTGCAAAGATAAACAGTGGCGTTGCAAACCCAACATATGAATAACCAGTAATTAGCTGATCCCTAAACGTATCATTATATCTTCCACTTGTAATCCCTAGTGGTATCGCAATTAAATAGGTAAAAATTAACGTTGCTACCGATAACCAGAATGAATTAACAATTCGCTGTCCAATTAATTCGGTAACGGGCATTTTAAAACGGAAGGACTGACCAAAATCACCTTGTAACACTCCTCCGACCCATCTAGCATATTGCTCATGCCACGGATCATACCAACCCAGCTGAATTCGAAGTTCTTCTAAACGCGCAGGATCAACATTCGGGTCAATTTGCCCTGAGAGTGCATCCCCTGGCATCATTTTTGCTAGAACAAATATTAGTATACTTAACAGGACGAGTTGAGGAATCATTATTAAAATACGGCGTAAAGAAAATTTCCACATAATATCAACCTTTCTCTGGTAAAGCCACTAAATGAGTTTCATTTATCGGTTTTAACCCGTAGGCTAAACCTTCCTCATCAAAGTAATCATTATAGGCTTGTTCATATTCTGTATTGACCTCTTCACGGAATCTTTTCATTTCTTCCCGTTTTTTCGGATCGATATCTGGTATTGCTGCTACCAGTCTTTTCGTATAAATATGCTGTGGATCATTAAAGATCTCTTCTGCGGTTCCTTCTTCCACAAAGCGTCCTTTATACATAATGCCAATATGATTACACATATGTTTAATGACACCTAGGTCATGACTTATGAACAAGTAAGTTAAATCTAACTCATCTTGAATTTCTTTCATAAAGTTCAAGACCTGTGCTTGAACCGAAACATCCAATGCAGAAACAGGTTCATCGGCAATGATTAATTTTGGCTTCAACGCGATTGCTCTTGCAATACCAATACGTTGTCGTTGTCCACCAGAGAATTCATGTGGGTACTTCAAGATGCTTTCTGGACTAAGACCAACTAATTCAAGTAACTCTTGTACGCGAATTCTCTCTTCTTTTCTACTTAAATTTTCAAAGTTTCGAAGTGGTTCCGCTACAATATCGACAACCCGTTTTTTCGGATTTAATGAAGAATATGGATCCTGGAATATCATTTGAATATCTTTTCTTATTTCTGTTTTCGCTCTTCTTACTCCTGTTATATCTTTGTCCTCAAAAAGCACTTTTCCAGAGGTAATATGATTTAATCCAATAATGGCTCTACCAGTAGTTGACTTACCAGATCCTGATTCACCAACTAGACCATATGTTTTCCCTTTTTCTAGTGTGAAGGATACACCATCTACAGCTTTTACGTGCCCAACTGTTCTTCCGAATACGCCACCTTTTATAGGAAAATGTACTTTTAAATCTTCTACTTTAAGAAACCCCATGTTGCGCTTCCTCCTTACTCTCTGCTGGGAAGTCAAAATGTTTATAGCAGCTACAACGAACGAAATGCCCTGGCTTTACTTCATGTAATTCTGGATTTGCTTCATGCGCTGTTTCTGCCACCCAAGGAATCCTTGGAGCAAAGCGACAACCTTCACGTGGCAATTTTTGTAATGAAGGTACAATACCTTGAATAACATGCAATTTATCTTGTCCTTCTTGTGTATTTGGAACAGAGTTAAATAATGATCTCGTATATGGATGTAATGGTTCTTCAAACAGAGTCATGACGTCTGCAATTTCAACGATTTGCCCGGCATACATCACTGCCACCCTGTCTGCCATTTCAGCAACTACTCCTAAGTCATGGGTAATAAGAACTATACCAGAATCCAAATCATCCTTTAAATCTTTAATTAAGTCTAATATCTGAGATTGTATCGTAACATCAAGAGCAGTTGTTGGCTCATCCGCAATGAGTAATTCCGGATCATTTGCTATAGCAGTTGCGATAACTACCCTTTGCCTCATCCCCCCAGATAACTCATGCGGGAATTGCTCATACACATGTTCTGGACGTGGAATTCCAACTTTACTTAGTAGATCAATTACCTTTTCTTTACGCTGATTCTTGGTAAGGTCTTTTTTATGAAGGAGTAATGTTTCTCCTATTTGATTACCGATATTCATTAATGGATTAAGGGCAGTTAATGGATCCTGGAAAATCATACCCATATCATTCCCGCGTAGCTTATTCAGCTTTGACGCAGTCATTCCGACTATGTTTTCTCCTTTGAATAAAATCTCTCCCTCCATCTTTGCACGATTATGTAATCCCATAATAGAGAAGGCTAATGCACTCTTACCACAGCCAGATTCCCCAACAATGGCTAGCACTTCGTTTTTATTTACCGTAAGTGAAACATTATCCACCGCTGCATAATAATCGTCCTTAATCCGGAAAGATGTCTTCAAATCTCTGATTTCCAATAACTTCTCTGCCAACCTTAATCCCCCTAACTAAAATTTGCAAAAATTTAATATATAAATGTTTTATTAACATATTAAAGAGCAGATATTCATGTTGTATAGCGTCTAGTAGTGTCTGCCCCATTATTTATAGTATTAATTTTCCAAAAATTTAAGTCATTATCTATCACAGTAGATATGCCATTTCGCTACTTTCGTAATAAAACTGTAACATATTATTTATTTTTTTAAAGTATATATTATTTTCTGAGTTTTAACAAGCTTTTTTTTAACATTTTATTAAAAGTTTTTAGATAATTAGTTCTATTACTTATAGCTAAAAGCCGTTACATTGTTGATAATTATAGGGATTTATACGGAGAAGAATATAACTAAAAAAGCCCGGGTGGGGGCATCTCCTACCAGGGCGGAATCATCTTTCTCCTGTTTGGCTCATCTCCTCTCGGGGTGGGTTCATCTCTTCTGTTTGGGCTCATCTCTTCACAAGACGGACGCATCCTCCCGCTATTTGGGCCCATCTCCGCCCCACGTGGGCCTATCTCACCAAATTTCAGTCGCATGCTCCTTCAAGTAAAAATAAAAAACTCCCATTCGCTCATCTTTCTACGAATGGAAGTTTTTCTTATGCTAGCGGGAAAGTTTTTTAACCCTTCCTCTCTACCAAAAAAGAAGCCACTAAGTGACTTCTTTTTCGCTATTATTATTCAGCTGCTTCAGCTTTTTCTTCTGTTACACCAATTTGGTAACGTTGAAGATCTGATTCAGGATCAAGTGTATAGTTCGTTACACGGTTATTTACTGGAACAATTTTTGCACGATATAGAGTTGGGAACAACGGAATGTTATCAACCATTAGTTGTTGCCACTTGTCATATACTTCTTTACGATATTCTGTGTCCATTGCTTTCATAGAAGAACCTTCAGCTAATAGCTGATCATTTTCTTCATTAGTCCAACGTGGGTAGTTAGCATTTGAGTTCCCAGCAAAAATACCAGCAGGGTTTACATCAGTACCAGTACCCCAAGCACCTTGGAAAATATCAATTTCTGGATCATCTTCTTTTATACGATCATAGAATGAGTTGAATTCTAATAAACGACCATCAACTAATTGTACATTTAGACCTACTGCACCCCATGATTGGATGTAGTATTGAGCTAGTGGCTCAGCAGTATCTCCACCAGACATTGATGCAAAGTTAATAACTAATTTTTCACCGTCTGGAGTTTCACGGAATCCATCACCATCAACATCTTCATATCCAGCTTCATCTAGAATACGATTTGCTTCATCTGGATCGTGTGTTGGTGTTTCAATATCAGGATTATGATATTCTGGGAAGAATGGAATGATTAATGATGTTGCATTCCAACGTAACCCATTATAGAAGTTGTCACCAACTGCATTATTATCTACAGCATACCACATTGCACGGCGTAGGTTTACGTCCGCCATTTTAGCATTAGGGTCAACCTCTACTTGACCTTCTTCAGCATCCCATTTACCTAATTTAAAACCAATGTATGTGTATGCATTATCAATAGATCCTAAGAATTCAACATTAGACATGTTTGCATTATCTAGGAATTGATCTGTTGGAAAGCTATTGACCATGTCAACGCCACCAGTTTTTAATTCTTGAACTACTGTAGAAGGAGATACCACTTTCACTGTAACTTCTTCTAAAGCAGGTGTACCTCTCCAGTAGTCTTCATTTCTTTTTAATACAACAGACTCACCAGGTACAATTGATTCTACTTTATATGGTCCCATTCCGATCGGATTTTTACGAACCGCATCAGATTCTTCCATTTCTTTTACATCCATATCACCGAAGACATGTTTTGGTAATGCATATGGCCAAATTCCTCCAGTAATAAGAGAAGGACCACCTTCTTTAAAGGTAATTTGTAAAGTCTTATCATCAATTACCTTAATACCAGAAATGGTATCTGTTTCACCATCATGATACTCTTTCATTCCTTCAATGTTTTCAAAGTCAGATCCATAACGGATACCATCATAGTCCGGATGACCGATAACATAGTGAACAAATTCCCAATCCTCAGCAGTCACAGGTTCACCATCATGCCAGTTAACACCGTCTTTAATTTGTAAAGTGTACACTTTACCAGTGTCATCCACTTCCCAAGTGGCAGCACCATCTTGTGTGTAAGTATAGCTAGCATCTGAGTCAAATAAAGGCTCATCAAACCATGCAATTACTTCATAGTCAGGATTACCTGAATAGAAGTTGAAGTTAAATGTACCTTCTAGTACCGTATCTGACACGATACCATAAGTTAGTGAACCATTTTCAAGTTCTTCACCATTGTTTGAAGCAGTCATATTGAAATCGTCAATATGGAAGATACCATCTTCATTTGCTTCCGTGCTTTTGTTATCTTCTGAACCATTATCCCCTTTGTCCTCAGAAGACTCATTGTCACTACCGCCACCACATGCAGCAAGTGCAAGCAATAATACGAGCATAAGAGCTAAAAGCCATTTGCTTGTCTTTCTCATCATAGTTGCCTCCCTATTTTTATAGATATAGTTTTCCTTGGCCATCCCGTTGGCGCGGCCAAGGAGTAACAAGTACAGATTTTTTATCCTCTTCTTTGTCTTGCGTCTGTTGCACGTTTTAATGCTTGTCCAACATTATTAATAGACAACATTAGAAGTAAAATTAATACCGAAGCAGGCACCCAAATCCACCATCTATATTCTAATGTTTGTGGATTGGTCGCATAGCTTAATAATGTACCTAAACTAGGCGTGCTCTCTGGGAAACCAAATCCTAAGAATGATAGACCTGATTCTAGACCAATATTAGCAGCTAAGTTTAATGTCATCGTTACAATAATAAGTGAGCTACAGTTTGGTAGTAATTGTGTAAAGATAATTTTGAAATTAGAGCTACCAAGTGTTTTCGATGCTTGTATATAATCTAATTCCTTTTCCTGTAAAGCCTTCGATCTGATCAAACGGGCAATTCCCATCCAGAGAAATGCCGTCATAATGAGAGAGAAGGTCCATACACTATACTTTGGTACAATTGCAACGAATGCAATGACAATCATCGTAAACGGTAGGATTAAGAAGAAATCCAAAATACGCATCATGATATTATCAATATGACCACCAAAGTAACCAGCGATTAAACCATAGGCTATCCCAATAATTCCCGTCATAGCTGTTACAAGTAATGCAATCGATAAGGAATTCTTTGTCCCAATAATTAATTGTCCAAAGATGTCACGACCACCGTAATCAGTACCTAAGATAAAATCTTCACCCGGCGGCTCATAGATGGATAACAAGTCTACTGTTACAATTTCATCTTGGTCTAATATAAGGGATGTACCATATACAAATGCCATAATTAAGATTAAGAAGATTAAAGAGATTAATGCTAGCTTATCTCGAACTAGCTCACGCCAGATTATACTCATACCAGAAGGGCTTTTTATCGGTTCCTTCGTTTTCAATTCTTCTGCTTTATTGTTTTCCATTTATTTCACCTCACGATTACCTATTCTTATTTAATACGAATTCTTGGATCTACAATACTTAAGATAATGTCAGATAATAATGCCCCAACAATCGATGCAACACCGAATAATAATGTAGTTGCAGTTAATACCGTGTAATCACGTAAGCTAATGGATTCTACTAATAATTGACCCATTCCCGGATATCCAAAAATGTTCTCAATGAAAATAGAGCCACCAATTAACCCCGTAATCTCAAATCCAAAGAATGCCGCAATCGGTAAAAGTGAGTTTCTTAAAATATGGCGATTATAGACTCGTCTCTCAGAAGCCCCTTTTGCTCTAGCTGTTAAAATGAAGTCTTTGTGCTTCGTATCAACAATTTCATTACGTAAATATTGAATCGTACTATATGTTGTAATTAGTGCCATGGACAATGCTGGTAGTAACAAGTGATAAAGTTTGCTCATAAAGTAGTCAAACGTTCCAGGTTCAAGCCCCGGTGTTACACTACCACTAGTTGGGAACCAACCTAATTGGAAACCGAATAACCAAAGCATTACAAGTGCAAAAATGAATAATGGTGTAGCAAAGCCAACATACGTATAACCAGTAATCAATTGATCACGCCATGTATCATTGTATCGGCCACTAACAATACCTAGTGGAATAGCGATCAGATAGGTGAAGAGTAATGTTGCTACCGATAACCAGAATGTATTGACAATACGTTGCCCAATTAGTTCTGTAACAGGCATTTTAAAACGGAACGATTGTCCTAAATCACCCTGAAGCACGCCTCCCATCCATCTTACGTACTGTTCATGCCATGGGTCATTCCAACCCAAATTTTCACGAATCTCTTCCAGTCTTTTTGGATCAACATTCGGGTCAATTTGCCCTGATAGTGCATCCCCTGGCATTAATTGTGCTAGTACGAAAATTAAAATACTAAGAACAATTAATTGAGGAATCATAATTAATGTACGACGTAATGTAAATTTCCACATATTATCAACCTTTCTCAGGTAAAGCCACTAAATGCGTGTCAGACACTGGCTGTAATTTATAGGCTAAACCTTCCTCATCAAAGTAATCATTGTAGGATTGTTCGTATTCCATTTTTACTTCTTCACGGAATTGACGTTTTTCCTCACGTTTTTTAGGATCAATATCCGGAATTGCCGCCACTAAGCGCTTCGTATAAATATGCTGAGGATTGTTAAAGATGTCCTCTGCAGTACCTGCTTCCACATAGCGACCTTTGTACATAATTCCGATATCATCACACATGTGCTTGATTACTCCTAAGTCATGGCTAATAAACAGATATGTTAAATCAAGTTCCTTTTGAATCTCTTTCATAAAGTTTAATACTTGAGCTTGCACCGAAACATCTAGTGCTGAAACTGGCTCGTCCGCAATAATAAGTTTTGGTTTTAATGCGATTGCTCTAGCGATACCAATACGTTGACGTTGCCCACCTGAGAATTCATGGGGATATTTTAAAATACTTTCAGGACTTAATCCGACTAGCTCCAATAATTCTTGTACTCTCTTACGCTCTTCTTTACGAGTTAAATTTTCAAAGTTACGTAGCGGTTCAGATACGATGTCTACCACACGTTTTTTCGGGTTTAATGATGAATATGGGTCTTGAAAAATCATTTGAATATTTTTACGCGCTTCGGAACGGCCACGTGCAATATTCGTTATATCCTGACCATCAAACATAACTTTTCCGGATGTAATCGTATTTAAACCGATAATGGATCTACCAGTAGTTGTTTTACCAGAACCAGATTCTCCTACTAAACCATATGTCTTTCCTTTTTCTAAAGTGAATGATACCCCATCAACAGCCTTTATATGTCCCACTGTTCTACCGAAAATACCACCCTTTATTGGAAAGTGAACTTTTAAATCATTTACCTCAAGATAAGACATGTTGTTCCTCCTTGCTTTCATCAGGGAAGCTAAAGTGCTTGTAGCATGTACAACGAACATGGTGCCCTGGTGTTACTTCTTTTAGTTCCGGATTTTTTTCATGTGCTGATTCATCTACCCAAGGTATTCGAGCACTGAAACGACATCCTTCTCTTGGCAGATTCTGAAGGGAAGGTACAATCCCTTGAATAACATGTAATTGATCCTGTTTTGTATTACCATTCGGTACGGAATTCAATAATGATCTTGTGTATGGATGTAATGGATTTTCAAATAGTGTTTGTACATCTGCAATTTCAACAACTTGTCCAGCATACATTACTGCTACTCGGTCTGCCATCTCAGCAACTACCCCTAGATCATGGGTGATAAGAATAATACCTGAATCCATTTCATCTTTAAGCTTATTGATCAAATCTAAAATTTGTGATTGGATCGTAACGTCTAGTGCTGTTGTTGGCTCATCTGCAATTAGTAGTTCGGGCTCATTTGCGATTGCCATTGCTATCATGACACGTTGACGCATACCACCTGACAATTCATGTGGGAACTGATTAATAACATGTTCCGCACGAGGGATACCAACCTTATTCAATAAATCTAATACTTTTGCTCTACGTTCATTCTTGGACATATTCTTATTGTGTAGAAATAAGGTTTCTCCAATCTGCTCGCCAACCTCCATTAATGGGTTCAATGAAGTTAGTGGATCCTGAAATATCATACCTAAATCTTTACCACGTACCTTGTTTAATTCTGAAGGAGTCATTTTGGCAATGTTCTTGCCTTTATATAAGATTTCTCCTTCAATCTTCGCACGAGTGTGAAGACCCATTATGGAGAATGCTAAAGCACTTTTACCACAACCAGATTCTCCAACAATGGCAAGAACTTCATTCTTATTAACAGTTAAAGATAAATTATCCACCGCAGCATGGTAATCGTCTTTGATACGGAATGAAGTTTTTAAATTTTTGATTTCTAGAAGTTTTTCTGACATTTTTTATCCCCCTATTTATAATTGTAGGCCCAAGACATTATGCCTTTTTAGGGTGTACTTTTTCACAGTATTTATGATATAGGCTAATCTTAATATTGTTTAAATTATTCTGATAATTTAGTGTTATTGGAATTACGTGATGAAAACTATTATACTACCAAACTTTTTAGATTGCACGTCAAATTTAAAAAAAGATTAAAAAAACTTTCACGGTAATATTTTGTAAAACTCCCAAAAACCTATGTATATCAACGGTTTTAAGGCTATTTTTATTTCGACAAATTTCTTCATATTTTTTAACAACCTTGTAGTCTATTTGTATTATGATTAAATCTTCTAAATATTTAGTGTCGTTAAATAATTGATTATTTAGTATAGTACTAATCATTTTAACTTTCTAACGTACAAAAAAGGAGCACATCCTCAATGGAATGTACTCCTTTCACGCTTCCCATATTGGTATTATCCAAATAATCCAGAGAAAAACTGCCCTATAGCTTCAAATAGTTTTTTGAAGAAGCTTCCTACATTGTCCCAAAATCCTTCATCTGCTAAAATATCCTCTATTTTACCTTGGACTTTTGATGCAATATCGTTTAGCTGATTCTTCACTTGATCAAAATTAATATCTAAATTACGCATTTTCTCAAACAAATTAATTAATAACTGACGGTCTTCATCACTTAATTTTATTTCCAATTTACTCAACTGCTCTTGTACGATTCTTTCGATATCTTCTATAGATGCTGGGTTTTGTTCCGCAATAGCTTGCTTGATTTGCGTAATTAAATCACTTACTTGTTCAGATGTTAGTCCTGCGTCTTTCACAAGGTCTGTTGCGACATTTAACTCCTCATTAGCAAGCTCCATACGTTCTTTATCGAGCTCTACCCCTCCGACATCGTAAGCCTTATATATACCAGTCAAGGCAGAATGGCCAGTAACTTTGACAGGGGATGCAACAACAACCGTCGCATTCTCAACTCCAGCTGTTAGCAGTGCATTTGCGTACATTTCACTTGTTACTTCTGTAATATTATCAGGAGTGATAATGGATACATTGAGCCCCACTCCCTCTTCTTCTATTGTTATTTTCGCCGAGGAGAACATTCGAGAATTCGGATTTCCTCCGATATATTTAGCCAAGTCTTCCCCTGTTACAGTGAAAATATCAACCATATCAGGGTTCGTTACTTCTAACAGGTCCTCCGTCTGTGCTTTTTGTTCGTCTGTTAAATTACCTCCATAAACAACAATCGGCACGCCAAGCTTTTCATTTATTGCCTCATCCGCACTCACAGGAATGACAAAGGCTGCAAATAAACTCACAATTAATGTATACAATACTGTTAGCTTCATAAATCGTTTCATTCGTATACCCCTTTCTAGCTTATTAGAATGCTTGTCTTAAAAAATATTATTCTCTTACATTGATTATACCCAATATAACAAAAATATCACTATTTTAACTGAAAAACTAATACTATATGGAAAAATTTTCATTCTTCCTTATCTGCCTATGTAAGAATTAATACTTTAAATTTATTTCGGTTTCCGGTATATTTAGGTTATCGAAATAATTATACAGAAAGAAGGCAAAAACCAATTAGTACGGAAAACTCCAATGCAACACGTAATTTAGTAATCATGTGGTTTGCCAACTTCTTTATTGCCGGAAGTACCACAATGGTAATCCCCTTTCTTTCCTTGTATATAGATTCATTTGGAAATTTCTCTGATGTCTATGTTCAGAATTGGTCTGGCTGGGTATTTCTCGTTACCTTTATCGCTGCATTTATTTTTGCACCAATCTGGGGTAGAGTTGGGGATAAATATGGAAGAAAAAAACTATTAATCTTCTTTGCAAGTGGGATAGGATTATCTGTATTTTTAATGGGATTCGCTACAAATGTTTGGCAATTATTTATACTCCGTCTTTTCATGGGAATTTTCACCGGTTTTATTCCGATGTCACAAGCCCTTATTGCTACGCAAACTCCTAAGAACATAGCAGGAAAGGTACTTGGCACATTACAAACTGGTAGTATAACTGGAACACTGATGGGCCCACTTTTAGGCGGAGCATTAGCAGATGCATTCGGTTATTCGGCTACATTTAAATGGGTCGCTATTACCATTATTCTTTCCGGACTTATTGTTTTATTCGGTATTAGGGAAGAACGTTTCGAATTTGCTACCGACAAAGAACATAAAGCATATTCCAGGAAGGAAGTTATTTTGCATATAATAAGACATCCAATTTTATTAGTTGTCATGCTCATTTCTGCTTTAGTACAAATTGCGCACTTCTCTGTACAACCGATTCTCTCGTTGTACGTGGAAGAAATTCATGGTCCCGCTAATATAGCATTTTTCTCGGGTATTGCATTCTCTGCAGCCGGACTAGGTAATTTACTGATGTCCAGAAAATGGGGCAAATTAGGAGATCAACATGGGTATATAAAAATATTAATCGCCCTTCTTTTCATGGCGGGTATTGTTTATATACCGGGAGCGTTTGTCACATCTATTTGGCAACTTGTCATAGTTCGTTTCTTATTGGGCGTTTCTATCGGAGGAATTATTCCTTTAAGAATGGCTTATATCCGCCAAGAGGCACCGTTATCCATGCAAGGGGAAGTATTAGGATACAATACAAGTCTCCGGTTCCTCGGCAATATAATTGGTCCCGCACTCGGAGGATTAATTGCTGCGTTTAATGGCATATCCACTGTTTTCTATGTAACTAGTGGACTATTAATTTTAAGTGGAGGATTTCTTCTATTCGCTTGGTATCGTTACGAGTACACAGTAGAGAAAACTCATTCGTTATCACAGTAGAAACGACAGTTCAATAGAAGATCATCATCTCAACTAGAAGCATTCATACTTTTTTTAAAAAAAGGACGGTATTCTTTAATAAGAATACCGTCTTTCTACTATTATATTACTATTCAGTTAATGTAACATTTTGCAAACGAAGGATACCAGTCGGATCTTGAATTAATCCCTGTACCTTATCGCTAACACCTAATAAGTATTCTTGGTGATGGATATATAGCATTGGTGCTATATCGACAAGCATTTCTTGAATTTGTCTATATAGCTCTGCTCTTTCTTCCGCATCAGATGTTTGACGAGCCTCATCAAGTAATGCATCTAACTCTGGGTCTTTTGTGAAAGTACGGTTACCAGGTTCACCGACATTGTCAGAGTGTAGCAAAGCATATAGTCCGTAGTCCGCGTCACCTGTAACGGTCGACCAACCAAGAATGAACATATCATGCTCTCCATTAGCTGTTTGATCCAAGTATGCCCCCCACTCCATAACTTCTATCTGAACCTCAATACCAAATTCTTTTAATTGTGCTTGAACATTGGTAGCCATGTCCATACGTTCACGGTTATCATTAGTCCAAAGTGTAGTCGAGAACCCGTCTTCAAAGCCTGCTTCAGCAAGGAGCTCTTTTGCCTTTTCTGGATCATATTCCAAACCAGGTACATTTGGATCATATCCAAATACGTCCGGTGCTAATGGTCCAATGGCAGGAATTCCTACACCATTATAAATACCATCAATGATTTGCGACCTGTCAATCGCCATATTTATTGCTTGGCGGACCCGAGGGTCATTAAATGGTTCTTTTTCCATATTAAATCCAACATAAGATAAACTTACACTTCCTTGTGTATTAACATGTAATCCATCTGTATTTTCAATTTCTGCTACATCTGAAGGACTTAACGGGTCAGAAATATGAGAATCTCCTGTTCTTAGCTCTGCTACTCTTGTTAAATCTTCAGAAACAACTTTAAAGGTAACAGAATCTAATTTTGCCGGTTCTCCCCAATAATCATCATTCCGAACTAACTTAATATGCTGACCAGGTACCCATTCTTCAAATTTAAAGAAGCCTGTGCCCACTGGGTTTTCATTAATCACACTACCTGGTTCTTCCCCTGCTTCCATTGCAGCATAGTCTTCCTCAATTAATTTAGGGGACACCATTGCTCCACCATTATGTGCTAAGTGGGCTGGAAGTGGAGAGAATGGAAATTCTGTCGTAAATCGAACCGTATAGTCATCCACCACTTCAATATCTGTAACCATACTATATAAAAAAGAACGTGGCGATGCGACATCTTCATCAAGTACTCTTTCGATATTCATTTTTACTACTTCCGCATTAAAGTCTGATCCATCATGGAACTTAACTCCCTCACGAAGCTTAAACTCCCATACATTATCTTCTACAAGTTCCCAGCTTTCAGCTAGACTTGGCTGCAATTCCATATTTTGATCCTGTTTAACTAAAGATTCATAAATATTAGCAGCAACATTACTGGAAGGTACATCGTTAGATCCAGCAGGGTCTAATGAAACAGCATCAGAAGAGTTTGCAATAACTAAGTCATTACCACCACTTTGACCATCGGTTTCACCACTGTCTGTTGTATCCTCGCCGTTGTCAGCTGGTTCCTCTGTATCACCATCATCTGTTGGTGAACCATTTTCATTTGGTTCGCTTGCACATGCTACAAGTACAAAACTCAGCATTAGCACTGTTGCAAGAAAAACGAGTAATCTTTTTGACAAATTCACTTGTTTATACCCCCATTTCGTTTTAGTAGACACTCATAGAAATATAAAGTGTCTGAATATTGCAGATACATATTAATATATATGATAGTAGTACAAATTACAAGACTATTTTTTTAATTATTTATTGTCATAATAAACTATGATGATATAATAGTATAAATCAATGGAATAAACAGATAATTATAACTTGATAGAAAGGCGCAGGGCACTCGCATTAGACATACAGAAGGGACTAAGCCTTAGGAAATGAAGGAAACACGACGACTGTAGAGAGTCGATGTTGACTTATCGTACCGAGGTGAAGGAAGTCTGCTAGTCTCAGGTGCCCGGAGCTAGGCATCTCTGTTTATACTTCTTATCTCTCTAGAAAGGGTGTAAATTGCATTATGGGACAACCATTACAAAATCAACCTTCTATTTATGAACAACATCGAAATGTGCAAGTTCATCGTATGAAAACCTTCCTAAAGAAATTTAGGAAAAACAAAGCCGCTGTAATTGGAGGAATTCTCCTCTTCTTTTTTATTTTAGTTTCCCTTATCGGGCCTTATTTTGTACCTTATCCCGAAGATTCAGGTGATCTTGTAAACAAATTAGCTCCCCCTTCCGCCGACCACTGGTTTGGAACCGATCACCATGGTAGAGATATTTTCAGTCGGATTATCGAAGGAATGTCTATTACATTAAGAGTCGGCTTTTCTTCCGTTATATTAGGAGCGATTGTTGGAACCGTAATAGGAATTATATCCGGATATTATGGAGGACGTGTAGATTCAATTATTATGCGTTGTATGGATGTTCTACTAGCATTTCCAGGTATACTGCTAGCCTTAGCAATTGTTAGTGTACTAGGTGGAAGCATACAAAATGTTATTATTGCTATCGCTATATTTTCGATTCCTGTATTTGCAAGAATTGTTAGAGGCTCAACGTTAGCAGTGAAAAAGCTGGAGTACATTGATGCTGTAAAAGCACTTGGAGCAAGTGACTTACGAATTATCTTTAAACACATCTTACCGAATACCTTGTCACCTCTTATTGTTCAAATAACATTAAGTATTGCTACTGCAATCTTAACTGCTACCGGCTTATCGTTCTTAGGACTCGGGGCAAAACCTCCAATCCCAGAATGGGGAGCAATGTTAAGTGATGGACGTAACTATTTGTATAGTGCGCCACATGTCTCTTTCTTTCCGGGAATCGCTATTGTCATCGTCGTTATAGCCTTTAATATCCTAGGAGATGGGTTAAGAGATGCATTTGATCCAAAATCAAAAAAATAGAGAGGGTGCAGTAGATTGTTCGTATTTATTATTCGACGTGTACTTCAAACAATCCCAGTATTATTAGGTGTAACATTAATCGTATTTAGCCTATTACATCTTGTACCTGGGGACCCGGCACAAATTATGGCGGGTGAAAGTGCACCAAAAGAACAAGTAGAAAATATTCGTGAACGGTTAGGTCTTAACGATCCGTATCATGTACAATATTGGAATTATTTATCTAATCTTCTACAAGGGGATTTAGGAAATTCAATTCGAACTGGTCGAGATGTAACATCTGAAATCAGTGTGCGTATTTTGGTTACAGTAGAACTAGCTTTTTATAGTATTGTACTTAGCATCTTCTTAGGATTGATTGCCGGGATTGTTTCCGCTGTTAAGCAATATTCTATCCGGGATGTTTCCTTAATGATTATTGCTCTATTTGGTCTATCCATGCCAAATTTCTGGTTAGGGTTAATGTTAATACAATGGTTCGCTATTGGTTTAGACTTACCGAGTTGGGTACCATTTTTCGATAACACGGCATGGTTTAAACCATCCGGCTGGGGAAGCTTTGAACAAGTAGTCCTGCCAGTCATTACATTAGGAACCGGTGGAGCAGCCATTATCGCTCGAATGACAAGATCAAGTATGCTAGAAGTTATTGATCAAGATTATATCCGAACTGCACGTGCAAAAGGCGCAAAAGAACGAGTCGTCATTTATCGACATGCACTTAAAAATGCTTTAATCCCTGTCGTTACTGTTGTTGGTCTTCAATTTGGATCCCTATTAGGTGGAACTGTTTTAACAGAGACCGTCTTTGCTATTAATGGAATGGGGAAATTAGTCATTGATTCTATCCAAGCACGGGACTTTCCACTCGTTCAAGGTACCGTATTAGTTGCTGCTTTACTCTTTGTACTAGTAAATCTAATTGTCGATATTACCTATCGTTATCTCAATAAACGTATTGACTTAAATTAACCGTAGTTTTATTAGCTTAGAAAGGTGTGACAGGAATGACCGTTCAATCTGTATATGAGAATATATTAGAAATAAACAATCTCCAAACATCCTTTTTCACGGAGGAGGTAGAAGTAAAAGCTGTCGACGGAGTATCGTTTAGCCTGCCAAAAGGAAAAACACTTGGGATTGTTGGAGAGTCAGGATCGGGTAAGAGTATTACATCCCTATCTATTCTTCGTTTAATTGATAGTCCAGGAAAAATAGTCGGCGGTGAAATTATCTTTAAGGGAGAAAACCTATTGGAAAAATCGAATAACGAAATGAGAAAAATCCGCGGTAACGAAATATCGATGATTTTCCAAGAGCCTATGACATCTTTAAATCCAACTTATACAATTGGTCAGCAAATAAGTGAAGCTTATAAAATTCATGAAAGACTAAACAAAGCGGAAGCTCGAAAAAAATCGATTGAAATGCTTAAGCTTGTAGGGATTCCATCTCCAGAAAAGCGCATTAACCAATACCCTCATGAGCTTTCCGGTGGTATGAGGCAACGTGTTATGATTGCCATTGCGCTCGCTTGCAATCCAGACTTACTTATAGCAGATGAACCTACCACTGCATTAGATGTAACGATACAAGCACAAATACTAGAATTGATAAAGGACTTACAAAAAAGATTAAATATGTCTGTCTTGCTCATCACTCATGATTTAGGCGTAGTAGCCGAAACTTGTGATTATGTAGCAGTCATGTATTGCGGAAAAGTAGTGGAATATGCTGATGTGAAAACATTATTCAAAGAACCGAAGCATCCATACACTGTTGGGCTAATCAACTCACTACCATCACATGATGAGGATATTGAAGGCGATTTACCAATTATTAAAGGTACCGTCCCCAGCCCCACAGAGCTTCCATCTGGATGTCGCTTCGCACCGCGCTGTCCGTATGCAACAGAAATGTGTAATAGCTTACCTGAATTAATCGTAGATGAACATAATCATCAAGCACGCTGCTGGATTTATTCAGATGAATGGGAAGGAACTACGGAGGTGAAGAGGCATGCGGAAAGAAATTCTTAAAGTAAAGGATTTGAAGCAGCATTTTCCAATCAAGGGTGGAATATTCGGAAGAACTATTAACCATGTTAAGGCTGTCGATGGTGTGTCATTTTCCGTCTATGAAGGAGAGACCGTAAGTATCGTTGGGGAATCTGGATGTGGTAAATCTACTACAGGAAGAGCTATCTTGCGTTTAGATGAACCTACCAGTGGGCATGTCGAATTTGATGGTAAGGACCTATTAGCATTGCGTAAAAGCGAAATGCGTAAAGAAAGAAAAAATATACAAGTAATCTTTCAAGATCCGTATGCGTCCCTTAATCCAAGGCAAACTGTAAGAGAGATTTTAAGGGAAGCCATGTCCATTCAACGTACTGTTCCTAAAGAAAAACAAAACAAACGAATACTTGAGTTAATGGAAATCGTCGGACTTGGAAAACATCAAATCGATCGATTCCCACATGAATTCAGCGGTGGGCAACGTCAACGAATTGGTATTGCTCGTGCACTAGCAGTAGAGCCTCAATTGATTATATGTGATGAGGCAGTCTCCGCTTTAGACGTATCCATTCAAGCTCAAGTTATTAATCTATTGAAAAAGCTGCAACGAGAATTTAACCTTACGTACTTATTTATTTCTCATGATTTAGGGGTTGTAAGACATATATCCGATCGTATTATCGTCATGTATTTAGGCAAAATTGTAGAAATCGCTGATAAAAAGTCTCTGTTCACTAATCCACAGCATCCCTATACAAAATCATTATTATCTGCCATACCAAGTATTGATCCTGATAAAAAGCGGGAGCGAGTTATCCTAACTGGTGATGTTCCCTCCCCTATTAATCCACCTACTGGATGCAGATTCCATACGAGATGTCCTTTCGCGACAGAAAGATGCGCAAAAGAAATACCCGAGCTACGCGATACAGGGCAAGGTGAGAATGGCCACCAGGCCGCTTGTCATTACTTAGAAGAAATCGGTACAGGGCTCATGCAGCCAACAAATGCGCGTTAATCTAATGATAATCCATTGCTCTCCAGAATACTGGAGGGCAATTTTTTCTTTCTAACAAATAATCAAAAATATCTTCCTATTTGTAAAGATTCATTGTAAACTATTTCTATTGATTAGAAGGAAGGGTACAGCTTGGATAAACAAAACACAAAAAATTTAACGTTATTTGCGATTACTTGGCCAATCTTCATTGAATTACTCCTCCATATGTTAATGGGGAATGCAGATACTTTAATGCTAAGTCAATACTCCGATAATGCGGTAGCTGCTGTTGGGGTTGGAAACCAAATTTTATCAGTTGTGATCGTAATGTTTGGCTTTGTAGCACAAGGGGCAGCAGTTCTAATCGCCCAAAATATAGGAGCAGAAAAGCCTAAAACAGCTGGTCAAATTGCTCTAAATGCCTTAAGTATGAACCTAATATTTTCATTAGTATTAAGTATTGCCTTATTCATATGGGCAGAACCTATATTAGCCTTAATGGACCTACCACATGAACTAATGGATGAAGGCTTAGCCTATATGCAAATTGTCGGTGGATTAATTTTCGTTCAAGCGTTAATTATGACTACCGGAGCTATTTTACGAAGCTATGGCTATACGAAGGATACCATGGTTGTTACCATCATCATGAACATCATTAATGTGATTGGGAACTACTTTGTTATCTTTGGCCCGTTTGGGTTTCCAATACTAGGTGTTGAAGGGGTTGCCTATTCAACAGCTATCAGTCGATTTATTGGATTTATTGCACTCGTCATCCTCTTAGTTAAACGTACGCGTGGGGATTTAAACTTTGCAAATTTATTCCGTTACGAAAAAAATCATGTTAAGAGTCTATTGAAAATCGGCGTCCCCTCTGCTGGAGAGCAATTGTCTTATAATGCAAGCCAAATGGTAATCACCTACTTTGTTGCCCAGTTAGGAACAATTGCAATTACAACGAAAGTGTACACGCAAAATATTATGATGTTTATCTTTCTATTTTCCGTTGCCATTGGCCAAGGTACCCAAATACTTATTGGTCATATGATTGGAGCAGGGAAAATTGAGGATGCCTATGTACGGGCCCTAAAGAGCTTAAGAATTTCCATCTTTATTTCACTAGCAACTGCAGGTGTTATATACCTTGTAGCTAAACCATTCTTAGGCATCTTTACCGATAATGGCTCCATCATTGAAGCAGGTACGGTATTGCTGTTAATGACGGTTGTACTGGAACCAGGTAGAGCATTTAATTTAATCATGATCAGTTCTTTACGTTCAGCAGGTGATGTTAAATTTCCTGTGTATATCGGAATACTAGTAATGTGGGGCATTAGTGTTACCTTTGCATGGTTCTTCGGTATTTTCTTAGGTCTTGGACTAATTGGAATATGGATTGGATTTATTGCTGATGAATGGTTACGCGGAGTCCTAATGCTACGACGTTGGAAACAAAGAAACTGGGTTAGAATGAGCTTCGTTGACAAGACTAATTCCTAATGATGAGCACGAATATTGAAATGATGAATTGGCAATGCTATCATTCAATCATTCCTTTTAATCTCTTGAAAGAAAGTGATATGTAATGGGTATAGTTGTTGTCGAAATCTGTGATGGTAATGCTATTACCACACTAAATTTAGAAGAAATATTAGAAAAAGAGTTCCCTGAGGTTGCTGTTCTAACCTCTGACTGTCTATCTTTTTGCGGTTTATGCCGAGTAAAACCGTACGCATTAGTTAACAACAGACGCATCTTCGGAAAAACACCAGAAGAATGCTTAGATAAAATTCGTGCAGCTATTAAAGAAGAACTAGCCATCTATCAATAGGCTAGTTCTTCTTTTTAAATTCGACATTATTTATTACCTGGGAAATAATATGTCACTTTTTTGTACTTTATAAGCTTGCTTTGAAAATTTCTATCGAATCTTGTTTCGTTAACTTTTTAAAATTCCCATACGCTGTATTTGCTACAACTGTCTTTTCAGCCATCAATTCAACAGTGCTTTCATCAATATCATAATCCGTAAGTTTGGATGGGGCACCGATGCTATTCCAGAATTCACGAAGTTTATTAATACCTTCTATTGCTACTTCACGATCTGTTTTTCCTTCTGCATCAACTTGGAATACTCTTTCAGCAAGTTGTTTAAAGCGTAATACATTACTATCATCTAATACATGCTTCATCCAGTTCGGGAATAGGATGGCTAATCCTCCACCGTGTGGGATATCATGTACTGCACTTACTGCATGCTCTAGATTATGGGTTGCCCAATCTCCGCGAAATCCCATGTTTAACATATTATTAAGAGCTAGAGTACCTGCTAGCATAATGGTTTCTCTATACTCATAGTTTTCAAGGTCTTCTAATAGCTTCGGTGCAGTTTCCATCACTGTGATGAGAATAGACTCACAGAAACGGTCCTGTATGAGAGTATTCGTTTCCTGATGGAAATAATGCTCCAATACATGGGACATCATATCAACAATACCATAAATAGTCTGATCCTTTGGTACAGAGAAAGTATGTACTGGATCTAGAATAGAGAATTTAGGATAGGTGTATGGTGCTGCTCCCCAACCATGCTTTTCATTCGTTTCCCAATTCGTAATAACCGAGCCACTATTCATTTCTGAGCCTGTTGCAGAAAGAGTTAATACAGTTCCAAATGGCAGTGCATCTGTCGCTGAAGCTTTCTTCGTAACAATATCCCACATATCAATATCTGTTTTCGCACCAACTGCTATCGCTTTCGTACAATCAATCGTACTTCCGCCACCAACTGCAAGTAAGAAATCTATCCCCTCTTGCTTACAAATTTCTACTCCTTTACGAACTGTTGATATTCTAGGATTCGGTTCTACTCCTGCCAGTTCAAATACTTCTGCGTTTATTTCAGCTAATTTTGCTACCACATTATCGTAAACACCATTACGTTTAATGCTTCCTCCACCATATACGATTAACACTTTAGTACCATATTGTTTTACTTGCTCTGGAAGCGCATTTAGCTGCCCTTTTCCAAAGATTAATTTAGTTGGATTATAATATAAAAAATTATCCATTAGCATGTCCTCCTTATGATTTCACTACGATTGCATCTATTTCAACTAGCACATCCTTTGGTAGGCGACTTACTTCAATAGTAGCACGTGCTGGATAAGGCTTTTGTAGGTAACTACCATAAATATCATTGACGGTAGCAAAGTCATCCATCGAAGTTAAATAAATAGTAAACTTGGCAACCTGTGAAAAATCAGTCTCAGCTTCAGCAAGTATATGCTTTAAATTTTCCATAACTTGCTTAGTTTGTGCTTCTATGCCAGATACAACCTCACCAGTTGCTGGATTTATTCCAATTTGGCCGGATACAAATAGTAGATTTCCAGCATCAATAGCTTGAGAATATGGTCCAATCGCTGCTGGTGCTTTTTCTGTAAATATTTCCTTAACCATTAGCACTCCTCCTTCTTTTTCATTACTAATTGCCCAACTACTAAAGTCGACATATAGTAGGGGAAACTCGTTTCTAGACTTACTAATCTAATTTTATAAGGTCCCTTCCTTTAAAACAACTATTTGGTTTATTCCTAATTCGTCACGAAGAAACATTTAGTTCCTCTAAATAGCCCATAACAGATCTTACATAATAAATATCCCCATAGCATGCGTTATATTGTTTTGCTTCTTCCCTTAAACATGTATAGATTGACTTATCTGGTGCGTTTTCATACATTTCTTGCGAGAATGCAATAGCCGCCTCCAATGAATATGCTCCGGTGGTGTTGTGGACATATTGAATAAAACCTTTACCAAAATTGTAGGACTGAACCGCAAGTTCAACATCAAAATCTGCTGCTTTCAATGTTTCCGAGAAATAGTATACCCCTTGCTTAACAGAAAGCTCCGGATCATCAATACAACCTCTTTGGCCACAGTAGCTCTCCGAAGATTGCATTGGGTCTGTGCCCCTACCTCCGGATTCCTGCATCATCATGGCTAACATAACATTCACATAAGAGGCGACTTGATATTCTTCCGCATACTTTTCAACTAATGGCTTGTATTGCAGTACATCATTACTCACTCTCGGCTCTGGTTTCGCTGTGAATACCGAAAGTAGTATAAATATCGTAACTAGTATAGCAACAACATATATTGTCTGTTTGATTGCCTTTTTTGTTTGCTTTCTCATTCTTCTCCATCAACCCATATAAAGTAATATAGTTATCCACAACTACATTGACCTCCTCTGTCAATATATCGTGTTTTTTGTCTATTATCGATACAAAATATTGCGTTTATCCATAGGCTATCCACATTTTGTGCATAACTAGCCTCGTTTTCTCTGTTTAAACAACACCTTTTCTCTCCATTTCCCAAATCTAAAGTAAAGGTAAGCAAACACACTACTGATTATAAAGCTAACTCCCATACCAACCGCTATACCGGTATCTCCAATAAGCTTGGAGAACAAGAATGTTAGTGGATATCTGAGTACCCAGAATGAAAGCACATTAAGTACTAATACGGGATACATGGCACCCGCTGCTCGCACTACACCATTTAGAATAAAGTTTATCCCCAAGAACGGATAGCATAATGCAATGATTTTTAAGTACTGAGTAGCGAATTGAACCGCATCTTCCTCTTGAATAAATAATCGCACCGCATATTCCGCAAACAGGACAACAAGCAACCCAACAGCAACCATAACAGCGAAGTTATACACTACACCATATCTAGCAATTTTATTAACCCGCTCCCAATTCTTCACTCCAATATTCTGTCCCGCCATACTACCTACAGCGGTCCCTAGAGCATGTGCTGGAAGCATAATAATGCTATCTAATCGCTGGGCTGCTCCAAATCCACCAACAACAGAGGAGCCAAACGTCGTGACAACGCTCATAATGGCCGCTGAACCAGCTGAGATGACAGACATTTGCAATCCGGACGGAATACCGAGATGTAAGATGAGTTTAATTTCTCCCCAATGCGGGATTGTAGGTAATGTAAATGGTGCTAGCTTTTTCCGTAACACATGAATAATTCCATAAAGGAATGCAAAGCCTTGAGAAACAATGGTTGCAATAGCAGCACCTTTTACCCCAAGATCAAATACTGCGATGAATAGTGGGTCCATGAATAAATTTAATAGGACGGCTATCATGACAAATCGGAGTGGTGTTTTACTATCTCCCAATGCTCGTAATACTGTACTAATAAAATTATAACCAAACAGGAATAGCATCCCTAGGAAATTAATCTGTAAATAAGTGGTTGCAAGATTTAATATCTCGCTTGGCGTACCTAATAAGGTTAATAACCCTTCTGCAAAGATAAATCCGATTAATCCCAACGAAATAGACATAATGGAAAGTAATACAACGAATGCATTTAAGTATCGTTTTAAACCGTCTGTATTTTTCTTTCCTTTTTGTTGGGAGAGAATCGTAAGAGCAGCATTATTGAGTCCAATAATAAAAGCTAAAACAGTAAATATAATCGTACCAGAAACCGCTATAGCTCCTAGCGCATCCGCACCTAGTAAATTACCAACCCACAGACTATCGACTAATTGATAAGATGTTTGAAGCAAGTTGGCAAGCATAATCGGTCCAGAAAAAACCATCAATTGCCGCCATATATTGCCTTCCGTAAAATCATGTTGTGTTTTCACTTGAAAACAACCTTTCATATTCTAATTACTCATTTATTGTACCATTTGAATAGCAAAAGGGAAGATTTCTCGCTTCGAGAAACCTCCCCTTCCTATATTACTTGCTTTCTACCTGTACTTGTTCTTGTTCACCTGAACCTCGGTTACCTCTAAAGATAAACTGATATGCAAGTAAGGCTACAAATATGACTAACCCAATAATATCAGTATGACCTTCTGGGTACATAAGCATTAGACCTGTTAATACAGATATAATTCTTTCCACTTTATTTAAACGTTTATACCAGTAGCCGATTAGACCAGCACCTATCGCAATCATTCCCGTTAATGCTGTAATTAGAATCCAAATAACACCACCAATAGTAGTGTCTATCATGAGCATCTCTGGATTTAATACGAACATATACGGAATTATAAAGGCTGCAATTGCCAGCTTCGAAGCATTAAAACCAGTTCTAATCGGTTCCCCACCCGATATTCCGGATGCTGCAAAAGCAGCCAATGCCACAGGCGGAGTAATATCTGCCACAATACCGAAGTAAAATACAAACATATGAGCAGCTAATACTGGTATCGCAAACTCAAGTTGATTACTAACTGCTAAAATAGCTGGTAAAGCTATTGTTGAGGTAATAATATAGTTCGCCGTAGTAGGTGAACCCATACCTAAGATAATGGAAGCGATCATAGTAAAGAATAGGGTTAATAATAATTGAACATTGATATTGGACGTTAGTGCACCTGCAATATCAACAATTCCATTACCAAGCTTTAAACCTAAGCCTGTCTTCGTCACAACCCCAACAATAATACCTGCACTTGCAGTAGCAGCAGCAACACCTAACGCTGTACGAGCACCGGATGTTAAAGCATCCACAAACTTCCTAGGTGTCATTCGTGTTTCTTTTAAGAACATGCTTACGATAATCGCAGCTAGAATACCTAATAATGCTGTTCTATTAATTGAATATCCCATAAATAAAAATACAATGATTATTAAGATGGGAAGCAACAAGTGAATTTTCTTCAGAACTTCTAATTTATTTGGAATTTCACTTTCAGGTAGTCCGGTTAACCCGATTTTCTTTGCCTCTAAGTGAGTCATAATCCAAATTCCAGCAAAATAAAGAATCGCAGGAATTAAAGCCGCCTTGGCAATATCCCAATAAGGAACACCCGCAAATTCAATCATTAAGAAAGCAGCAGCCCCCATAATCGGTGGCATAATTTGTCCACCGGTTGAAGAAGCAGCTTCTACCGCTCCGGCAAATTCTTTACGGTAGCCGAGGCGTTTCATTAATGGAATCGTATATGCACCTGTTGTCACGGTGTTGGCTACAGAACTACCAGAGATCGTACCATTAAGGGCACTAGAGAAAATCGCTACTTTAGCCGGTCCTCCAGTTCTTCTACCAGCTAGGGAGATTGCTAAATCATTAAAGTATGTTCCAACTCCCGTCTTCACAAGAAATGCACCGAATAATAGGAATAAGAAAATATACGTAGATGACACTTTCAACGGTGTACCAAGGATACCCTCTGTTGTAAAGAACATCGTATTAATTAATTGGTTTAAGCTTAGTCCTCTATGCGCTAACATTCCTGGCATATATGGACCTAATAATGCATATAATAAAGCCGCACCAGCAATAATGGTTATTGGAAGTCCAACTGCACGTCTAGTTGCCTCCAATGTAAGTAGGATTGCAATCCCACCAACTATCATTTGAGCAGTAGATATGGATCCAATACTCTGAACGATTTCATCATAGAATAACGGCCAATATAAACATACGATAAACGATAATAAAGCTAATATATAATCATACCAAGCTATCTTTCTCTTATTCCCACTTTTCTTAGATGGAAACAATAGAAAAATGAGGACTAGTGCAAAACCTAAGTGGATAGTTCGTTGAATATAAGCTGTGTATGCACCAAAGTATCCTGTATATAGCTGGAACAACGAAAATGATAACAATAGAACAAATACAATAATGGCGGCAATGCCTGTTAATCGACGTGTATTTGATTCTTGATCATATTTTTGTAATAGGGCTTCTTGCTCTTCTGGTGTTAATTCATCTTTTGTGTGTACATTTTTTTCACTCATGAATTTTCACTCCTTTCAATAGTTGCCATAATGAAAGCTTATCGACTTTCAAGGTAAACCTAGCACCTGGTTCGAAGTAGTCTTTTAACCAAACCATACGCTCGGCTTCCTCACCCCATACTAATCGATGTCTTGGTACTACTTTACCATTTCGCATTTGGATAGATGGAAACACACGATTCATGTCTTTTATATGTATTTTTCCATCCTCATATACGAAAGTTCCACCATCACTATCATTCGCAGGCATGCCAATCCCATAATGCTCATAAATGATTTCATTTTGCCTAATCGAATCATCTGGTAAAACCTCATAAAGTTCGACTACATCTGTTAAGTGAATGGAATGTGTAAAAATAATTTGAAATGAGTCCCCTTCTTCAATAGGAAGGTATGCCTCAACTTGGCTTGTATTCTGTTTATAGAATACTAAGGCAGTTCGGAAAGGAACAAAAAGTATCAATGATAGGACTAACAGTAGGAGATAACCAATAATGTATTGCTTCTTAAAATACTTTGCCAATAAATCACAACCTAAAAATGGACAGCCGGCTATAAAGCCCTATTCAGGCAAAAAGCCGGCTATTCCATCTTACTATATTTTTATCTAATTAGTCTAGTAATCCTTCTTCTTTGAAGTATTTTTCTGCTCCTGGATGGAAGTCAACTCCAATTCCATCTAGTGCAGTATCTTTCGTTACTAACTTCCCTTTATCATGTGTGATATCGCCTGCATTATCGTAGATAGCTTTCGTAATTTCGTAAACTTCATCATCTGATAATGTGTCTGCAACTGCAAGCATTGCAAGAACCGCAACAGTAGTTATTTCATCAGATACACCAGTATACGTATCAGCAGGAATGGTATCTACTGCATAATATGGGTGATCAGCAATTAAAGCATCGATTTTGTCTTGGGCGATTGGAACAATCGAAATATCAGTTGTTGCTGCTAACCCTTCTACACTACCAGTAGGAGTACCAGCCGTAATAAATGCTGCATCAATATTTCCATCTTGAATTCCATCAGTAGATTCATCAAAACTTAAGTTTTGTGGTTGAATATCTGTTTCGATATCTAATCCGTGAATTTCTAGAATTTGTTGTGCATTAACATACGTACCAGATCCTGGTGCACCAACAGATACTCGCTTACCTGCTAAATCTTCTACAGATGTAATACCAGAGTTAGCTGTTGTTACGATTTGAATTGTTTCTGGATATAAAGAACCAATTGCTAATACGTTATCAACTGCACTTCCTTCGAATAAGTTAACGCCTTCTACCGCATTTGCCATGACGTCTGTTTGTGTAAATGCAAGGTCTGCGTCACCAGAAGCAAGGTCAGAAATATTATCCGCCGATGCGTTTGAAGCTGATGCCGTTACTTCTAAATCCGTATTTTCTGAAATAATACTAGCAAGTTGTCCTCCTAGTGGGTAGTATGTACCACCAGTACCACCAGTTAACATAGTTAACTGTTTACTTCCACCACATGCAGCTAATGCTAATGATAGAACTAGTAATACAGCTAACGATAGAATATACTTCTTTTTCATGTAAATCTCCCCCTTAATAAATTCCTAAATCATATTTTACTTAATAATACCTATTATTGTCAAACTATTGGTAAAAGTGAAAGCCGTTTCAATAAGGGCGAACTGAAGTACGACAAAGATTACAGTCAAATATTAATTTTATTACAAATTATCAAAATAATATGATATTATATAGACATATCCCTATATTATATTAAAGGAGATGATACGTATGATGCAAGTTTCATTATCGGTAGGCTCATTATTAGAGCATGCTGAGAATTTTTTTCCAAAGAAACAAGTAATCTCTCAGACCCACGACAAGCTACATCGACTAAACTATAGTGAGATTGGTCAGCGTACTAGAAGGTTAATGAGCGCACTTCATGAGATAGGTATTCAAGAAGGAGATCGTGTTGGGACACTGGCATGGAATCACCACCGACATTTAGAAATTTACTTCGCTGCACCAGGAATGGGGGCTGTCTTACATACGATTAATATTCGGTTATCCCCGGAAGATATCATTTATATCATTAATCATGCAGAGGATAAAATATTATTTGTTGATGAAGATATACTACCTCTTATTGAACATATTTACACACATTTGACTACTGTAGAAGCTTTTGTTGTCATGACCGATAAAGCCGAGCTCCCTAATTCTACTATTCAACCACTCTACTCCTACGAAGAACTTCTATCAACTGGTGATCCAGCCTATGAATTCACAAAAGATATTGATGAAAATCAACCCGCAGGAATGTGCTATACATCCGCTACTACCGGAAAGCCAAAGGGAGTTGTGTATTCTCATCGTGCTATTGTTTTGCATAGCTTTGCGTTAGGACTTGCTGATACTGCAGCAATCTCGGAATCCGATGTTGCGATGCCTGTTGTACCACAGTTTCACGTCAATGCATGGGGACTCCCATTTGCTAGTACATGGTTCGGCACCACACAAGTAATGCCCGGACCTCGCTTTACTCCAAAACGATTAGCAGAATTTATTGAACGGTTTCATGTTACGATTACAGCAGGTGTACCAACCATTTGGCTCGGATTACTCAAAGAGCTAGAACAAGGAAGCTATGAAACATCAAGCCTACGAGCAGTATTATGCGGAGGATCTGCAGCACCTCTAGGCTTAATAAAAGCATTTGAGGAAAAATATCAAATTCCTTTTTACCATGCCTATGGAGCAACAGAGACTACTCCTCTAGCTACAGTTTCACGTCTTAAAAGCTATCAACAGAATCTCTCACCAGAAGATAAATTTAAAGAGCGTGCCAGACAAGGAATTCTTGTTCCTGGACTTCAAATGAAGGTCGTAGGTGGAGAGGGTGAGATTGAATGGAATGGAAAAGAAATGGGCGAACTACTCTTACGAGGGCCATGGATTGCAGACGAATATTATAAAGACACTAGGAGTGGCGAAGCTTTTAAGGATGGTTGGTTCCATACGGGAGATGTTGTTACGGTCGATGAAGAAGGAACTATTAAAGTCGTAGACCGTACAAAGGATTTAATAAAAAGTGGCGGAGAATGGATTTCTTCGGTTGAAATTGAAAACGCTATCATGGCGCATGATGCCGTATTCGAAGCTAGTGTTGTAGCGATGCCAGATGAAAAATGGCAAGAAAGACCGATTGCATGTGTTGTCCTCCATGAGGGATATGAGAATAAGATAAAAAAAGAAGATATTATCGAATTTATAACACCACAGTTTCCAAAATGGTGGTTACCAGACGATGTTCTATTCTTTGAGGAAATACCTAAATCATCTGTTGGAAAGTTCCTTAAACGAGAACTCCGTGAACAAGTGAAAGCAAGGTATAGTCCTCAAGGGTAATAGATATCGATTCATAGGAGTCTATTCGTTGAGATTCCTATGAATTTTCCTGCAAACTTCCACCGCTTATTAACTTGACAATATTATGAAAATTCCTTAGAATAAGATAAATTAACGAAACCGTCGTTAATTATTTCGCTAATTATTTTTTTATGGGGTAAAATGACAGAATTTTCTTTAACTTAAGTGAATCCTGCATACTTACACCCCTAATACGATTTGGGAGGGATAATGGTGAAGATAAAGGTTGCTGTATTTGGAAGAGATGATTTAATAAATCGATTTCAGAGTTACCTTGCCAATCGCGAGGAAATAGAAGCAATTCCCTTTGTTTATCAAAACGCAAGCGAGACTACTGAACTTGTTGAAAAAGCATTTATGTGTGATGTTTATTTATTCTTAGAAAACCTTCCATTTTTATATGCTGCAAGCAAAATTAAAAAGAAGCGTTTACCTTCTGTTCAAGTGAACTTAGATGCGTATATGATATTGACATCGTTCTATCATTTAAAAAATAAATATCATCAGCAACTCCACCGATTATCCATTGATGTGCTTGATGAAGCTTCTGTGACGGAGGTTTTATCTGAATTAAACATTTCAGGTACGAGCATTTATACATATAGCTATCAACAAAACGTGGAAGTCAATGTGGAGCAGATTGCACGCTACCATAAACAGCTTTTTGAAGAAGGAAAAATTGACTATGTACTTACTTCCTTATACGAAGTAGAACAAATCTTACAGGAACAAGGAGTGCCATGTTATCCGATGGCAACCCCAAAAAGAAATATAGACAATGCTATAGAGGAATGTAAAAATATCACTATTTTAAACATGAGGAAGAGCGCGCAAATTGTTGCTGGTTATATTCGAATTAAGAATATGGATAAAATAAAAGCGGAAAAGGGAGAATTATATCTTAAAGAATTACAACTACAGCTATATCAAATCTTACTTAAATTCGGACATAAAACGTATGCATCAGTTCTAACCAATAACGAAAATCACTATGTTGTTTTTGGAACTAGAGGTGTGCTCGATCATATTACTAATCATTATCGAGATTTTCCACTTATAAAAGAAATAGAAAATGCTTTAAATACACCAATTGAAATCGGATTCGGACTAGGGTTAACTGCCAAGCAAGCTGAGGATCATGCGAAGCTTGCACTAGATGCTTGTACACATAACACAAATAGTAGCTGTTATATTGTGAATGATAGACAGGAAACCATTGGTCCGCTTGGAGTGAAGAAGCATTTTGATACTTCCAGGCTGTATCAGGCACTAATTCATAAGGCAAAGTTGAATAATGAGCTTTCGTATAATTTTATCGATTTTGTACAGCTTCGTAACAATGAACCATTTTCTTCGAATGATATAGCGAATTATTATCGTGTTACGAAGAGAAGTGCAGAACGTACCGTGAATAAATTGTTGAATGGTAATGTTATTAAGATTGTCGGCGAGGAAAAGCCTTATGTTAAAGGGCGCCCTAGAAAGTTATTTCAAATAAATATATAAAAGGTGATTTCTTCCCAATGTAAAGTACATTCTTTCTATGTTGGTTTCTAACACAAGGCTATGGTCATTTTTTTATTGAATTATCTACGTTACCATTCTTATCAAAATCCCCCTGAAAATTGCACTTTTCAGGGGGATTTCATTATATACTCAACAACTCTCTGACGTCTTCTTCACTTAGGGAAGATAGCATGGTTTCTCCTGGTTGGATGACTTTGTCGATGAGTTCTCGTTTCTTTTGTTGTAGTTCATATATTTTTTCTTCAATAGTACCTTCTGTAATGAGACGGATTACTTGAACAACATTTTTTTGCCCAAATCGGTGTGCACGGCCTGTTGCTTGGTCTTCAACTGCTGGATTCCACCATAGGTCATATAGGATAACAGTGTCTGCTCCAGTAAGGTTTAAGCCCGTTCCACCCGCTTTTAGCGAGATTAGAAATACACTCTTTTCTCCATTATTAAAGCGTTCACTCATCTCTAATCGTTCACTTGATGGAGTTTGACCACTTAAATAGAAATAATCAATACCCGCTTCCGTTAACTTCTCGATAATGATTTCATGCATACTGGTAAACTGGGAGAATATTAACATACGTTTTCCATTTGCTATCGCATTCCGGACTGTTTCCATTAATAATTCTAGCTTCCCTGACTGACCTTCGTAATTCTCAATAAATAAAGAAGGATGGCAGCAAATTTGTCTTAGTCTGGTTAATCCAGCTAAGATTTTCATTCTATTTTGCTGGAAGCCACTTTGTTGTAAGGATTGAACGGTTTCCTGCTGAAGCTGTCTTAAATAGCCAACATACAGCTCTTTTTGTTGAGCCGTAAGCTCCGATACACTAACCGATTCTATCTTATCAGGCAATTCCTTTAGAACATCCTTTTTTAAGCGACGTAAAATAAACGGTTTTGTTATTGTTGCAATTTTATCGTGTGGGAGCTGCTTAAAGGACTTTTGATTTGGCATTAAGCCAGGTAAAACCACTTGGAAAATCGCCCATAGTTCATCAATAGAGTTTTCAATTGGTGTACCACTTAACGCGAATCGCCTGCTTGCATTAATTTCACGAATCGCTTTCGATGTTTTCGTCGCATAGTTTTTAATATATTGTGCCTCATCAAGGATTAACGTTTGAAAGCTTAATTCCCGGTATAGCGTGATATCCTGTCTTAATGTGGCATAGGATGTAATCCACACGTCGGCATCTTTATTTTGATTCATTCTTTCATGGCGCTCCTGTGGATTACCTGTCATGATCGTAACCTGTAAGGATGGCGCAAATTTTTCAAACTCATTTTTCCAGTTATATACGACAGATGAGGGGACAACGATTAGATGCGGGTGTTCCCCAAGCTCTGATGCTAAAAAGGCAATGCTTTGCAATGTCTTGCCTAACCCCATATCATCAGCAAGAATCCCACCTAAACGGTATTGGCTAAGAGACTTAAACCATTGAAATCCTGTGTTTTGATAAGATCGTAATGATGCATTTAGCTTATCCGGAAGCTCATAGTGCTGCTCCTCCGGTTCCTTTAATTGATGCAATAATTGCCTGAATGCCGGATCATAGCTTTTCTTCGTATCAATTAATTCATCAATTTGCGTCCCCCTATATACAGGCATATGGATTTTCCCGTCCTGTACATCCTGTTTACTTATATCTAAATCACGGAAAAAGTTCTGAATGGAAATAAATTCTTCCCCTTCAAGAGAAAGCATTTCCCCACTCTGCAGACGATAATAACGCTTTTTCTCAATCACAGCGTCTAAAATTTTATTAATCTCTTGATCATCTAATCCATCTATGTCAAAACCAATTTCTAACAAATTATTAGAACCTTCCATTTTAACACTCGTTCTCGGAATCGGGTCATTCTCCATAATAAAATTACGGACCTCTGATGTTAAAAATAGCTCAACATACTCATCTAGCACTGGGAGTACTTTGTAGAGAAAATCATATAATTCTTCTTCGTCAGCATCGATAAATAACTCTCTACCATTATAATGAAAGTTCGCATACTCAATAAGCTGCATAATCTGTTTTTCTTTATCTACATCACGGATAATAATAACTTCATGCTCCTCACGTCCACTAAATGGATCAATGACATGTTCTCCGTAATGATATTCCAATCTACCGGTTATCCAGTCATCTTTCGCCTCCAAGTAAAGCTTAGCCCGTAATGGGAGTTGAATAATCTCAGAAGATACCTGTTCTGAAATTTCTACTTCTCCCACCTTCTTTAAGGATGGGAGTACCTCTGACAAGAACGTATCTGCCTGTTTTTTTGAAATCGGTAATTGCTGATCGATTTTTCCAAAGGTACTTACAAGCTCAAGAATTGGAATCTGCTCTTTTAAAGGAAAATAAAAAACGCCTTGATAGAATAAAATTTCATAGTTCTTGAAATATACACTATCCTCGACTTCATGCATCGTTAATAACAAGTCATTCCGTTCATTTTTATTTAAGGCAAAGTGATATGGTAATTTTCCCTTCTCCATTGAAATATTCGTAAAAGATTTATTGGTTCCTTCTACTATAAAATCACGCTCTACTAATTTCTCTAGTAGCTTTTCCGCAACTAAAGGAGGGATAATAAGGGAGCGTTTATCGCTAACATTACCGCGGTAATGGTATACATGATACCCATCATAGATTTTCTCATTTTTTTGGACCGATCCAAGAATCTCCAATATCTCTCTGTCTTCCGGAAGTATATCGTGTTGACTCGGCGAGTAAGTAAACATTTTGGTAAAGAAATGCTCATTCCCGTCAAGCACATCACGTATGAATTCCTGAATATCCTTTACTACATAAGCTCGATTAGTTCCCGCTTTCAATTCGATTAATAAATTTTTATCATAGGACCACTTTATTATATACTCAAGATGAAGCGGTGCCCTTTTTGGTAGAATATCTGTAACTTCCGATGAATCACTCATATTACTAAGCGCACGAATAAAGCGATTGGTCAACTCATAGTCGTAATTCGAAAACGCTTGAGACTCTGGTTCCTCTTTATTGACAATCGCTATTAGGGTGGCAACAATATGTTTACAAGACCCGTAGGATGCAAAAGCTGGGCAATCACAATAGGTATCTACTGAACCCTTCTCTAAGTCCTTCATATTGATTTCGACAAAATAATCTTCCGAACCTTGTACCCTCGCCGTCCACACATTATAATTGATGTCATAGGCTAAATCCGTGACGTGTCCACGGTTATAATATTCTAATCCACGCTTATAGATTAAAGATGGGAAAAGCCTTTGGATATTTATATCACTAAGTTTTTTCAAATTCTATTAACCTGCCTTTAATAAAACAATGCTTTACTTATATTGTAAAGGAGATTTACATAATTTTAAACCTTCTTATTCTATTAAATAGGATAGCGAAAAAACGATTAGATTATACTAAAAAAAACGAAGCAATTTAATTAACTTTGCTTCGTTTGTCTAATTGTATGCTCCTTTTTCGTTTTTATAACCATTAATCCATAGACTAGCATGGAAATGAAGATAGAAACCGCCCCAGTTAGATAAATCGTACTATAATTAAACAGATAAGCAATTTGACCAAAGGTTAATGCTCCGAATCCAATTCCTAAATCAAAGAATGAGAAGAAGGTGGCATTGGCCATTCCTTTCCGATTATTTGCCGCTTTCTCAACTGCCCACGCTTGTAATGCCGGCTGAACCGTTCCAAATCCTAACCCATATAGTCCCCCTGCAACTAATAGAACAAAGGTGCTAGGTAACCAGGCTAGTAGAATCATGGCGACTAGTATCATGAAGGTACCTGGCAAGTATACGTATACATGCCCTTTTTTATCATAGATTTTTCCAGCAAAGGTGCGGGAAATAAATAGGAATGCAGCATAAATAAAGAAATATAATTCAATACCAGCTACATCATGATCCATAGCATGTAATGGTAAGAAGGTTGCAATTCCTCCAAATGTAAAGGTAATAAATAATACTAAGATAGAAGGCTGAATCGCCGATTTTTCAAACACATCAAATCTTGGAGTAACAGCTTTGTCAGGGATTTGTTCTACCTTCTTATACCGGACTCTTGAAGAAAGAAGTAGCGCCACTAAACCTAATGCAGCACAAATTAGAAATAAAGTTGCAAATGAAATCTTCCCTACTAATGCCAGTCCTAGCCCTGGACCGAAAGCTAACGCGATATTACCAGAAAGCCCAAAGTAACCAAGCCCCTCACCACGCCTGCTAGCAGGAACGATATCCGTCGCTATCGTTCCGGTCGCAGTTGTTGATAGACCCCAACCTACACCTTGAACAATCCGCATAATAATAAGAAACGTAATACTTGCAATAAAAGCAAAGGAACCGATTGAGATGACAAAAATCCCTAACCCAATCATATAAATAAATTGTCTCCCTTTAGTTTCCAATGCGTGACCAGCATAAGGTCTTAAGAGTAATGCTGAAAACGTAAAAATGCCGACTATAATACCAACTAACTGATCACTTCCTCCCAACTCCTTTACAAAGATTGGAAGTGTTGGTAATGTCATCTGAAACCCAAAAAAGATAAAAAAATTAGCCAGACATATTAAAATGAAGTCTCGCGTCCAAATTTTTTCTTTTATTTCTTCATTTTGTTGTACTTCCAGTTGTGCGCCCATTCTTATCTCCTTTCTTTCGATGCTCGAAATACATTATACATGAGTATGACTAGAATAGGAATGGGGTAAAAAATATAAAAGTCCTTTCGAAACCGTGAATATTTACCTATATTTGATACAGGTTATGGTATACTAAACATAATAATAGAAGAGTCCAGCTGCCACTGGACTCTGTGATAAGCGGTTCCTTTAGGTTCGGCTACTAATGATTCGTGTAGGTCCTCCGTTATGGTGGGCCTATTTTAATTTCTGTTAATCATGCTGTAAACAAAAGCAAGAAGTGTTAACAGCAATGTCCCGAAGTTTCCAAGCACCATCATGACCTCATATATTCTCAGTAGCATCACCTCCAATAATAAGATGAAGCCGAACACCTATGGAACATTATCTTGTCCCGATTATAGCATAGCTTTGACAAAAACACGAACATATATTCGCACACATTCCATAAGCGGATTATTTATATCGATTAAGCTGTTTCTTTTTCACCTACAGCACAGATTGTAACGAAAAAACTCCCAAGCATCGTGATGCTTGAGAGTTTTTGATTAAAACATACGAACAACGAAATCTGCAGCTACTAGCATTACCAACGCTACGCCCCATGCAATAGTGGTTGGTACAGACCAAACTAGAATTTGCTCTTTCACATTCTTAATACCGAGCATTCGGTTTACTACCCAGAATAAACTATCGTTAAAGTAAGAGAATACCATAGCACCTAATGCCGCTGCTTGTGCTGCTAGTACAAGATTTACATCTAATGTAGCTACAATTGGTGCTGAAATAGAAGCAGCCGTAACCATTGCAACTGTTCCACTACCTTGTACTAAACGTACAAATGTCGCAATAAAGAATGGTACTAAAATAGCTGGAATAGACCAAGTAGCAACTTGCTCTGCAATAAAGTCACCAGTACCACTTACACGAAGAACTTCCCCAAGTGCTCCACCAGCACCAGTAACTAATAAAATAATACCAGCTGTTTTGATACCTTCTTCCATACGATCTAATGCTTCAGCTTGGCGGAGCTTGTTTGCTAGCGTATAAATAGCAAATATTAATCCTAGTGCAACAGCTATTACAGGATTACCAAAGAATTTTACATAATCGAGAAATGTTTCATTCATTGCGACTATCCCTGAATCCTGAAGTGCACCCAAGGTAGTATTTAGGAAGATTAAAATAATTGGAATAAGAATTGGCATAATTGCTTTCGTAAAGGAAGGAAGATTCTGTTCTCTTTCTTCCACCGCCTCTAGAAATTCTTTATATACTTCTTTTTCGTCTGGTCTTACAAAGCCTTCCCCTTCTGCTTCAGGAAGTTGATATATTTTATTACCAATCCATTTTGCATAGAAAACACCGACAATAATGATTGGAACAGAAAATAATAATCCAGTTAAAATCATCAGTCCAACATCTGCACCAAATATTCCTGCTACTCCTAATGGACCTGGTGTCGGTGGAACCGTATGGTGTGTCGCCGCTAATCCAACAGCTAATGCTACACCTAATGCAACAACTGATTTACCAGTCTTCTTCGAAAGCGCTTTTACTAAAGGTTGTAAAATAACAAATGCTGAGTCAACAAATATAGGGATTGCAACAATATACCCTGCTACAGCCATAGCCCATTCTTCTTTTTTCTTACCGAGCTTCTTTACTAATGTGTAGGCAAGCTTTTCCGCTGCTCCTGAAACTTCTAATATTCGTCCCATCATAACCCCAAGACCGATAATAATACCGATGGAAGCTAACGTACTTCCAAATCCACTAGTAATCGTAGATACTACATCAGTAGGTCTCATTCCTCCGATGATACCGGTTATAGATGCGGCTATTAATAATGCTAAAAATGCATGAATTTTTGTTTTTAATACAAAGAAAATTAGTAATGCAATACCGATAATTAATCCAATTATCATTTGAACTCCTGATACTTCCATTTCTATTCCCCCATAACAGTGTAATGGCTTTCATTTCACCAGTTTTAAACTGAGGATGACTGGCATCCTCAGTAATTTTTATCCTTTATTCCATTGTGTCTGCTGTAAATTTTGGCGCGTATTGTGCCGCGAGCTTGATGCATTCTTCCATGCTTAAGCTTGCCGCGATGTTTTTACCAGCAATATCAAAGGCAGTACCGTGGTCAACAGATGTTCTTAAGAACGGTAGACCATTGGTAATAGAAATCGTTCTGTGGAAGTCTGTCATCTTGGCAGCAATATGTCCTTGGTCATGGTATAACGATAGCACCGCATCAAATTTCCCATTCAATGCATGGTGGAAAACAGAGTCAGCTGGTACAGGTCCTACAGCATCAATTCCATCTTCAATAGCAGCTTCAATACCTGGACGAATTTCTTCTACTTCTTCCATTCCAAATAGTCCACCTTCGCCACTATGTGGATTTAAGCCTGCAACTGCAATTTTACGGTTTTCAATCCCGAGACGTTGAAGTGCTTTATCACAACGGTTTAAATAATCACGAACACGCTCTTTTGTCATTTGTGCAATGGCATCTTTAAGTGAAAGATGGCGTGTTAAGAAGAAGATACGCATATTTCTTACTTCAAACATGGTTAATGGATCTTTTGTATTGGTCAATGATTCAAGCATTTCCGTATGTCCAATGTAAGGAACACCGGCAGCTTTAAGGGACTCTTTATTGATTGGTGTTGTAGCTAAAGCTTTTACTTTACCTGCTTTTGCTAGATTGACAGAGGTCTCAATATACTCAAATGCCGCTTTTCCACATTGTGCCTGAACAACTCCATACTCTAGCTCTGTCATATCAATATTATTTAAATCAATTAGATCAACCGTACCATACTCATATTGACCTTCTTCTGGGGAGGTAATTACATTCACTGTTAAATCCTTTTCGACAATTTCGATTGCTTTCTTAAAGACATTCGCATCTCCAACAACAACCGGTTTACACATATCATAAATCTCTTGGTTAGCTAGTGCTTTCGCCGTAATCTCTGGTCCAATTCCTGCTGGATCTCCCATTGGTATAGCAATAATTTCTCTTATTTGTGTCATCGTGCTGCACTCCTTTTTGTTTTTAAATATTTTACACATGCAAAAATAGACTTTTTATCCCCGACCATACCACCTTTTGTGACGATAGGCAGCCCAGGGAAATGTCCACCTATCAGTGTTCCATACGCTGCAAGAGGTAATACCTCATCCTCTAGCTTGATACCTGAAGCCATGCTTAACGCACAAAGGGATGCGGTTACATCTCCACCACTTGTAAAACAACCTTGAATAGCGTAATTTGTTTGTTCCATTACTAGCCTCGTTATCTTTGCTAGGCCATCGGTTATACGTTTTGCTAAGGCATCTTGGGTAGCATTTTCCTTAGCGGCAATCGATTGGAAATCTATTAAATCGTTTTGCTCCTTGTGTGTTGTAATAATAAGGACATCATCCTGATGGATCCGTTCTAATGCTTCCTTCACGGCACGATCCACTTCTACTTCCCAGGAATCCTGCATAGTAGCTAGTTTTTCTGCTGCTACATAAACAGGTGTAGAATTAGTTTTATCCTTTAAATAATGTAACTGCTGACCTGTTAAACTTGTTACACTACCAACTGTCACAATAACCTTACTTTGTTCAACATGTTGATGTGAATATGCCCTTGCATAAGATGCTGTTAATGGGCCTGGGTCAGTAGGAATAAGATGTACTCCTTGAATTTGCACCATTGCCTCAGCAATTTCTTCAATATCTTCATCTGTCACCGCATCAACTACAATGATTCGCTTCCCGTCTTGGATATGGGAATCAAAGGCTGCTTTGATTTTCGCTGAATCCGCTAATACAGTATCTAATCCGATATGGGCAACTTCAAATTTGCTTTGTTCTTCAATAATAGCTGGCACGTAAGACTGTTTGATTGGCATAACTGGGTCTTTCGCTACATCTGTTTCTTGTACTGGGGCACCATTTACTAGTAAGTAGCCACCTGAGCACACTCTTCCTGAGTCTGGAAACGATGGAACGACAACAGCAACACTATCATCTCCAACTTCATCTAAAATCGTATCAATTTCCAAGCCAATCTTCCCTCGAACAGTGCTATCAATCCGTTTACAAATTACTTGAGCACCCCAAGTGCGGAATTTTTCTGTTGCATTTTTCACTCGATTAATGACAATCCGATCAGATGCATATCGTGAATCTGTATCAATACAAACAGCATCTAATTCATCCATTTCTGGAATTTCATCATTAAATACAACAGTCGCCGCTGTAAAGCCTTGTTTACTTAATTTGACACCGGTTGCATTTGCGCCCGTTAAATCGTCTGCAACAACACCAACCTTCATGATGTATCACCTCAGTTGTTATATAATCGGCATAATTTCTGAGAGCTGGTCTTTTACTTCTTCAGAAATATGTTCATTGGTTATAAACCCTGTTAAACTTTGTAAATCACATACCTTGGACAATGCACGTTCACCAATTTTGCTAGAATCGGCTACTAACCATGTGCTTTCTGCCGCTTCCATCATTAATTGTTTTACTAATGATTTCTCAAATGTTGGTGACATAATACCCGCTTGTAAATCAATGGCATGTGCACCTAGGAAAAATAAATCCGCATGGATGTTTTTTAAAAAGTGATGTGTCTGTGGACCAAATAATGCTCCAACATCATTTTGTAATTCTCCACCTGTAACGATAACTTTCAATTTACTATCAACTAATTCTGCTGCTATTTTTATATCATTTGTTATGACGGTTAAATCTTGTTTAACCTTTAACAATCTAGCAATCTCTAATGTTGTCGTTCCTGAATCCAAAAGGATAATTTGACCGTCTCTCACAAGGGATAATGCTTTCTTAGCAATTTGTCTCTTTTCTTCTGTGTGTCGGCCTTCTTTTGTAAGGAAAGGCGTTTCCGCAATAAGGGAACGTGCCGCGACTGCACCTCCATGAACTCGAATAACGCGACCTTCTTCCTCTAACTGATCTAAATCACGTCTAATTGTCATCGGAGATACATTTAATTCATTGGAAAGTGAATCAATCTCCACTTTACCTTCAAGTTCTATCTTTTCTAAGACCCATTGTCTTCGTTCTGATGGTTGCATCTCATCAGTCCTTCTTTGTTATCTTTTAACATTGTAATGTTAGTAACTAACGTTATTATGTTCCATATTCACAAATATGTCAACAATAAATGTTACTTTTTTTCAAAATTTGTTTAAAATGAACATTTATATGGTAACTTATCATCACGTAAAAAAAGAGAGATTACCGCTTCAAATAGCATTACAAAATTCCCTACCACAAATAAAAGACTCCAAGTTGGTTTACTCGGAGTCCTGCTATTGTTTATTCTGCAATTACGCCACAAGCAATTCGGTCACCCGCATTACCAGAAGGCTGCGATTTATAATCATCCGGATTAGCATGGATGACTAATGCTGTTCCACCCTCGCGTAATAGTGAATGATCTTTCCCCTTTTCCAATGTCACCATATTGGCTACCACCGTTGTGGACACTGAACCATAAGCCTTCACTTCCAGATTGGGTAAGTCACCTGCATGTGGTCCCTCCGGGTGATCGAAGCCATGCTTGGCATTAGTCGGATTAAAGTGTGCACCTGCTGACTCAAATGTTGGTGTTTCACAGACCCCCTTCTCATGAATATGAAATCCATGTGGACCTGGTGGTAAATTAGAGGCATCAAGGCTAATGCTCACTCCCTCTGATGTCTCCGTTAGCTTGGCATGACCAATTTGTTCACCCTTATTATTTATCAGGCTTACTAGAAGTGAATCCGATACCTCCTTCAATGTACCGGTTGTCTCGATACTCGGATTGTCCTCTTGACCGATATCATGGTTGAGGACTGTTAAAGCCAAAGCTAATAATAGCCCTATGGTTGATACAATAATGACCCATTTTCTAATCATGCTTTTCCCTCCAACTGAATGTTAATTATTTACATTATTCACATGAATAGAAATGGCTAAACATACAATAAATAGGATTTATTCTATAGTTGGGAGAAGTGTCTTTGGAATCTTTGATGGGTTAATGGTAAATGTCTCAGAAATTGAGCAACAATCAATTGAAAATGAGTTGAGGAAATTATTTCAATTAACATAACAGTGGGGCAAGCTTAAAAGAGATTTACATAACGTTACGAACAAAAGACGAAGATTAATTGAAAAAGGTGGCGTACCACATAATTTATCCTATTTAATGTTTCCTTTTAGAACCTATATTTTATGGTGAATGTATGAGGTTGGGACATAACTGAAACATAGGTAATAAAAGACGAACAATCACATTAGCCCCGGAAATATACGGAGACTCCTGTGGGAGGAAAGGCATCGGTGAGACCCCGGAAGAGCTTTAGCTCTGAGGAGGCTCACCAGCCGCCCCGGAAAGCGTAGTATATTTCCGGGGCGGATTTGATGCGCTAACTTTCATGTTCGGTTTATCCTATGTTAGAAATTGTTTTGTCCCGGCCTATTGTTCCTATAATTATGCCACTGCAACTTTTTCTCTATGCTTACGAATTGGCATATGTGCTTTTAAGAAAGGCATTACCCATCTGTCTAGTCCATATCTTCCGGCATTAAATCCTGCTACTACTAGGAACACGGTTAATAGAACCATTTGTGCATTTGTGCTTACTGTTCCACTGAATAGGAATGCAAAATTCATTGTTAAGCCCATTAATGCTGCGAAGTTAGTGAAAATTCCTAGGATGAGTGCAATACCTACTAATATCTCTCCCCACATAACCATAAAGCTAAATAGATCAGCGTTTGGAAGAGCTACTGTTTCTAGAAATGTTGCCCACCATCCTTGTACTGCCGGATGATCTCCTCCAGCACTTGCAATTGCACCTTGTAGAAATCCACTTGCATCAAATGTTCCACCAGTTAATTTCCCAATACCAGCTGTTAACCATGCATAACCAATGTAAATACGAATAATTGCTAGAATCCCCGCTGCTACTTTATTTTCCCGAATAAAATTCAACATTTAATCCATCTCCTTTTTTATCTTGTTTAAGTGATTGCTCAACATTTCACAATATATTGTAAGTGTGTTTCCTTATTACACCTTGATAATAACACGTGAACTAATTTATGTAAATATCATTTTGTGCATTATTTCACAATATATTTTACAAAAGTGTGAACGTGCATAATGTGAGCTTTTTAGATAGGACAAGGTATACGCGGGTAGCAAAGCTCAAGGATTGATTTGACTATAAAGAAGGAGACCATCCATACTATTCCATTCCACCTGTTGACAGAATCTCAAACCAAAGTTATACTGTGCATATAGATATATACAGTATAACACTCGTAAGGAGGAGACTACCATGCATAGTTGGAAAACGGCATTTCAACTAAATAAGTGGGAGATAAAGAAATCAGTCATTAATATTGTGTTGGCATATCTTGTTACGATCATGTTTACACTCTTTTTCATAAGAGAGTTTTCATCCTACATGGAAAATGGAACAATCTTATTTGATTTTTTATTCCTTTTGCTATTTAGTTCATCTCCGCTATTCCCTAAGCCGAAGAACTTTGAAGTTCAACAATTGCAAAATGGTCTATTTGCTTCACCTATCGTCTGTCTGCAAAAGCAGCTACCTATAAGAGATGAAGTGATTATAACTAGTAGATTGATTATGCACACTCTGTATACATTTCCTATACAGGTTGTAGCACTTTTAATACTATACTTAGCAACACCGTTAACAAATATATTGTCCATTGGTTCATTTCTGTCCTTTTGTATGATTTGGTTAGCCATTTCCATCAGTTTGGGTTATGTTATTCCAAAATTAAATATCGGTTCGGAAGGATTGGCAGTAACCAATGTAGGTTCCCTAATTATCTTTACCCTATTAACTCTACTAACATTTATGATACTAACCATCTTTCACGTCTTATTTGGACATGGAATTGTATATTGGTCTATTGTATTCGCCAATGATTTTCCACTGTTATCAGCAGGCATTTCCATCATCATAGCAGTTATTGGATATCAAGCATGGATAAGCTCTATGAGGAAAGCTTTAAAGAAACTTCGTTACGGATAAAGATATGGGGGGTTACGACATGCTAAAAGACAATTTTAAAGCTGCTATTCCACTAGTCAAAATAGAAATCAAAATATCATGGAAAAGTTTTATTGGCTTATTTTTATTCTATTCCTTGTTCACCATCTTATTTTTGACAACTCTTCATAATCAAGAGGATAGATTTGTCGGGTTGGATTTGTTTTTCTTACTGCTATTTATTTACGGTCCAATATGGCACAGACCTATGGGATTACAATTTCAACGAATCAGTGGTCATACATGGGTATCCCCAACTGTTGTTATGGGCTTAAGCTTACCAATTAAGAAACAAGCTATTGTATTGAAATCTATCATTCACTATTTTTTAAGCTCATTCCCATTTCAATTATATATGTTCCTCATGCTTTATCTAGTTAGTCCAGAAATAAAAAACATGATGGAACTAGACGCCTATATTTCATTCGCCATTATTTGGCTATCATTCGGTATTTATATAGGCTATAGTGCACTTATTATAGATATTGGAACTAATAATAATGGTTCGAGGCTTACAACTGTCCTATCTGTAATACTATTACTCGGTATTGTAATATTAATCCTATCTTTTCCAACCTTCTTTACTTACGGAATAGTAGAATGGACCATTATTATTGCCAAAAAGTGGACGCTTCTTTCTGCGATTCTATCCATTATGGCGGCCATTATTGGATTGAACTATTGGAAGAACAAAATGGTCAAACAATTTAAACAGGTTGATTTCCTCTAATAGAAAGGAGTGTATATCGTGGAACTTCCTATCAGGATTTCAAAGGATTCAAGAGAGCCTATTTATCACCAAATCGTGAACCAATTTAAGGCCCTTATTGCTGGTGGTCACTTATCTGCTGGCACACCACTTCCTTCTATCAGAGTCTTATCAAAGGATTTAGAAATTAGTATTATTACAACACGAAGAGCCTATCAAGACCTTGAGGTACAAGGCTTCATTAAAACCTCTCAAGGGAAAGGGACATTTGTCGCTGATATATCTGAGGATTTAAAACAAGAGGTCAAAGTAACCTCTGTCTATAACGTCTTAGAAAATGCTATTGATACCGCACTAAGCTATGACTACAGTCTAAACCAAGTTAGGACGATTTTTCTCGAACTATTGGAATTGAAAGAGAAAGGAGATAATTAGCTATGAATTCGAATTCTCTACTATATATTGAAAATCTTGAAAAAGATGTAGATGATTTTCATCTTGGTCCAGTTAATTTAACAATAGAACCCGGAACGATTACTGCAGTAGTCGGAAATAATGGCTCTGGTAAAAGTACACTACTGAAATTAATCTTGAATTTATTACAGCCACAAATGGGAAATATTAGAGTTAATAACATGTTAGTCCACGGTGATAATGAAAATTGGAAGCAGTTTGTTGCCTACCAGCCCCAAACTACTATTGGATGGGATTCATTCACTGGTACGATGTTAAAGGATTTAATTGCCCCACTTTATCCAAATTGGGATGAGCTTTTATTCCAGAAAATGATTGAATTATTTCATGTTCCAGTCGATAAAAGGTTTGGTAAACTTTCACAGGGTGTACAGCAAAAATTAAACCTTGCTCTAACCATCCCTAGAAACGCACCACTACTTATTTTAGATGAGCCTACCAATTTTATGGATATCCCATCTAAGAAAATATTAATCGATATATTAGTAGATTGGATGGAACCTGGTAATCGTTCCATTATCATTGCCAGTCATCAAATTGATGATATTAGGAAACTTTCCGATTACTTATTCGTATTACATAATGGGGAAGTAATTGGTAACTTTGAAAAAGAGGAACTAATGGAACATTATGCCCGTTATTGGCTAGCTGGTGCCGTTCCAGAAACCCCAATTCCTGGTGCCATATCACGTGAGGGAAATGTTTTGATTTCAGATAACCCATCGGAAACAGAACACTTTCTAGAAATAAATAACGTGAAATGGAATAACCGTAGTTCACTTGAAATGGAAGACATTATCACCCTATTACTAACAAAAAAAGAACTATAGGAGGAATAACATGGAAGTTATGCTTACCGTCGAAGGGTTAAAGAAATCCTTCAAAGACAAACAGGCCTTAAAGGGGATTTCCTTTGAAGTAAGAAAAGGCGAGATCATGGCCATCTTAGGTCCTAATGGTGCTGGTAAATCCACCACCATTCGAAATATTATGGGGATCATGTATCCCGATGAAGGGTCGATTACGTTTCATAACCATCAAGGAAAAGAAATACCGCGTAATAAGATAGGCTATCTACCAGAAGAACGCGGGTTATACAAGAATGTGAAAGTCATGGATATTTTACTGTACTTAGCCGATTTAAAAGATTATCCACTGGATAAAGCAAAAGAACGGATTCTCATGTATTTGAAGAAATTTGATTTAGAAGGAAAAGAAAAGGTTTCAATGGAAGAGCTATCTAAAGGGATGGGGCAAAAGGTACAATTTATCGGTGCTATTCTCCATGAACCGGAACTCTTAATATTAGATGAGCCTTTTTCTGGTCTAGATCCTGTTAGTCAAGAGCTGTTTAAAGAAGAGATTCGTAGTCTTGCAGATAGAGGGACAGCAATTCTATTATCTTCCCACCAGATGAATCTAGTCGAAGAAATGTGTGACCGTCTCTTTATGATTCAAAACGGTCAGAAGGTAATCTATGGAACATTAGATGAAGTGAAAACGAAATATGCTAACTTTAAATGTACAATCCGTGGGAAAAATGCTCGCCAGGATTTAGAAGGTATCCCCTCTGTTCAACGTGTAGAGGAGAAAGACGAAACAACCATTCTATATCTTGATTCGGATGTCGAGCCTACCAGCTGGCTTAAAAACTTGCCGTCTGATTTAAATGTACATGAATTAAAAATCAATCGCATTTCTTTACATGAAATCTTCATCGATATTGCGACCAACAGGAAGTTAATTCAGGAAGCAGGTGATCTAGATGCGTAATTCAATGAAAGTAGCAAAATGGGAAATCAAGCGTAATTTAAAAAATAAATCATTTGTCATTGGTTTATTCCTTACACCACTATTAATTCTAGCGTTCGGATTTCTAGGAAGCCTATTTGGTTCTGATAGTGAATCAACAGAGGTAACTATCTTTGTTAATGATCAGCTGAATGTATTTGATTTAATGGAAGAAACAGCTGACCAGTATGATTTAGATTGGGTATTACACCAAACCGATTTAACCGAAAATGAGATTCTAGAAGAGCTAGAAAATGGTGATAATACTGCTTACATCTTTCTTAACTCGGAAAGCTTAGAGTCAGGCGCATTCCCTGTCTATACTACAGAAGATATGCCTTCAAGCTTTAGTAGCGAGGTAAATCTTTTAGCGGGACCATTACAACAGCAGAGAATTTCCCAGTTAGACTTAACAGATGAGGAATTAGCAATCATTTCAACTAGTGTACTGTTTGAAGAAGTAGCTGTTGATGAAATCATGACGGAAGATGGGCAGGAATCTGTGCTGGAAGAGAATCCGTTAGAAAAAATTGTTCCGGGTCTCTTTGCAGGAATCATACTATTCTCCATCGTAATCACTGGTATGATGATTTTCCAAAGTGCTTCTCAAGAGAAAAAGGATAAAATTGCGGAGATTATTCTTTCATCCGTCACACCTAGTGAATTAATGAATGGTAAGATTCTTGGTTATTTTGTTCTTGGAATTATTCAAGTGGTGGTATTGCTTCTATTTGTTGTACCATTTGCAGCATTCAAAATAGATGAGCCCGTAATGGAGTACTTATTAGTTCCGGAAACCTTGCTATTAGTTCTAATCGCAATTCTAGGTTATTTGCTATTCGCATCCATTTTCGTTGGGATTGGTGCGACAATGGCTGATATGTCCACAAGTGGTAATTTCCAAGGGCTAGTCATGATGCTCCCATTCCTATCATTCGTGTTAATTGCACCAGTCCTTTCTGATCCAAGTGGCTTAGTTGCTAAGGTCGCATCGTATATTCCATTCACCTCCCCAGGTGTTCTTATTATGCGCCTTACCGTATTAGAGGAATGGCCATGGATTGAAATCCTAATTGCTTTAGCTGTTCTGCTAATTAGCATCTTCGTATTTATGAAGCTTGCTGGTAAGATCTTTAAAGTTGGAATTTTAATGTATGGTAAGAATGCTACACCTGGCGAGATTTGGAAGTGGATTCGTTCTTAATTCACATATGAAGAGGCCAGACCTTATTAAATAGGGTCTGGCCTTTTTTAGTTTAATAAAACCTTTTATCACGTACAGATAGATCATATAGATTCTCAAGAATTTCGCTTCTAAGTTCTACTAGCTCATCGTATTGATAATATATCTATTCATGACAGCTCATATTCCCACTCTTCTCTAGCAATCAAATAAAGGGTTAGAAGAATATTCTCCCGCTCGGTAATAGGCTTACCATCAATGGTTATCCCTAATCTCGGAAGTAGCTTCTCTGCAAGATGATTGGTAAGTTGTGCTCTTTGCACTACACTTACATTCAGGAATTTTCTACAGTAAGCTTGTAGTAATTCCCACTCTTTATTTCCTATCGCGCGCAATGCCCAATCCTCTAGCCGCAAGCTATCCTTCGTTAAGCCACGTCTGGTTATTTCCTTATCTATCTTATTGGTTTTCTCTTTTTTTACACCTCGCTCATGGACGACAATCGTACCAGCCACAATATCACCAAGCCGCTTATGTTTCGAATGAAAAAATACAAACATCATTCCTACAAAATAGCCCGTAGGTAGCATATCGATGATACGAAGGAGATTTCTAATTAAACTAGATAAAAGTGTTAGACTATGACCATTTTCTTGGATGGCACGAATTCCTAGCCACTTTTTACCAAGTGTTTTCCCACTAAAGAAATATTCCGAAAAAAAGAAGTAACCCCAGTTAATAACAAATACGATGGTAATTGCGATTGCAATCGGTAGCCAAGAATCCGAAAAGTAAAACATATCGGATAGGTTAGCGGTGATGAAGATAAGATAGATGAGAAGATTAGTAACCATGATGAGCGCCTGGTCAATTAACATTGCAGCTGCACGACTACCTAGTCCAGCAACCTGATATTGAAGGGAGACAAATTGAGGTGTTTTTATTTCGACTTGTCCTTGATTCATCTTAATCCTCCTGTTGATGTTTCACTATTCTTTAAATTATAATTATAAACAAAGGATATAATCTAATTAATGGGTACATCACAGCCTCCCGTGATTGTGGCAGAGCATTAATTCTATTATCTTTGTACATAACGTAACCAACAACCGTTCAGAAAGAAGGTTCTCTCTTTGGATATAAAACAATTTATTAAGCTCCATCGTGAGGAATGGAGACAGCTTGAGCAATATATCAGCCTATTAAGTAAAGGAAGAAAAAATGTGACGAGCAAGACGATTACCGAGTTTGATAGTCTTTATCAAAAGGTTAGTCAGCATCTATCGTATAGTCAGACCTATTTCCCTAATGAAGAAATTACCTTTTACATTAATGAGCTAGTCGGTAAATCTCATAATCTATTATATAAAAACCAAGTGACCAGCGGAAAACAAATTCGCGACTTTTTTTCCAAAAAGTTTGTCGGACTGTTATATGAGCAATGGAAATTCATCATGGTTGCCGCCCTATTATTCTTCGCTGGTGGGCTTGCTGGCTTTCTTGCAATTGCTGATGATCCACTACATTTATATTCTGTTCTTCCAGCAGAGGTCTCACAAAGTGTGGATCCGGAACGATTAGGTGAGGGGCATGATTCTGTTGATTCTTCCCTGATGTCAGCGGAAATCATGACCAATAATATACAGGTTGCCATTCTCGCATTCGCCAGCGGAATTACATTTGGTCTATTAACTGTATATTTAATGGTTTATAACGGCCTTCTTGTTGGTGCATTGGCTGGACTGTATTGGCATTATGATATGTCCTATGAGTTCTGGGCTTATATCGTACCACATGGTATGGTCGAATTAACCGCTATCTTTATTGCAGGTGGTGCCGGTCTCCTTATGGGGTATAAGCTCTTTGCTCCTGGTGCATATTCAAGGGGCTACCAGTTAAAATATCACGGAAAACGGTCCGTACAGCTTTTCCTAGGGACCGTTCCGCTGTTCATAATTGCTGGTATTATTGAAGGCTTTATCACACCCGCTGCTATTTCACTCGAAGCAAAATACATCGTAGCTGGAATCACCGTAGTTGGTATGATTGCTTACATTGCCCTAGGAAAAGTTCTACTTCATCCAAAGCCTAAAGTAGGCCTTGATTCATAATCTGGATGTAATGGGAGACGGCATCTGTTGCTAGCCGTTCTTCCTTTGCTTCCACCATCAAAAATCCTCGTTTCTCCCATTTAACCTTTTGACGTTTCTTATATAGAATCTGCTGCTGGGCGACACCTTTGATCATGGCTTGATTTACATCATTCGGATCTTCTTTTGCCCGCTTTACTAACAACTCATCTTGTATTGTAACTAAAAGGAATAAATGACGTCTTTTAATTCCTTCAAAATAGCCTAACGTACGGTCTTCTTGAAGAAATGTTTGCATATCACTAAACAAGAGAATTAAACTTCGCTTTTTCTGTACTGCTTGTAAATAGTTTAATGCTTGAACATAATTCGATTCAACAGCATCCACCTTTAAATCATAGATTGCATGAAGTATTTTTTGTAATTGGGCCATACCTTTATCTGGTGGCACAAAGACGGAAACATCTTTGGAGAAAGCAATCACGCCAACATAATCTCCATTACCAAGTGCAGCTGCAGCAACTGTAATGGAAGCTTCTAATGCCCTTTCCAGCCGATTCGCACTTTTCAGTTCTGCCCCCATCATCCGTCCACAATCAATAAGTAACATCACATGTTTTCCATGCTCTGGCTCCAATTCATTTGTCATGACAGCCTGTAATTTAGCTGTCTGGCGCCAATTAATCTTTCTCGGGTCATCACCTACGACATAATTACGTATTTGAGAAAATTCCCCTACACCACTTTTCCTTTTGCGAATTTTCATTCCTTCATGCATCAGATAGTGCTGGGCATCCTCCAAATACTTCTTCGTTTCCGTCAAATCCGGGATGACTTTAACCTCGTCTATGATCTCCTGAGCGGTTTGCTTCTGCCATAGTCCATAGGCGCTATAATAGCGAACATAGATTTTTTTCAACTGGTAAAAACCGCGTACAGGGGCGATTACGTCATATGTTAAGGTTGTCGTCCCTGTTCCGGTTACTTCTCCCTCTAGCGGAAGATCGACTTGAAAGGATTGTGGTGTCCCATCAATCAATTGCATAGTACAGCTTAAATCAGACTCGTTTCTCACTTCGATTTCTACCTTATAAGGAAGGCCTCTTTCTAATTGCTGTGAAATGACCCTTGTAAATTCTAGTTGGCTTCGTTTTGGTGTAAAACGTAAATCCAGTAAACTAGCTAGTAATACGAATACATTCAGTAGAATCACAGTAGTCCAGGATAGGCCGACAAGTGTTAACAAGGTAATGATTAGGGAAAGGATGGCATATCCGACTAAGAACCTTCTTGTCGGTACAATCCCTCTATCTTGGAACAGGAACCGAGCCCACAAGTTCTTCAATAACTTGGTCAATGTTCACTCCCTCCAATTCCATATGAGGAGATAGCTGAATTCGGTGTCTTAATGTAGGTTTAGCAATTATTTTGACATCGTCTGGTGTCACATAATCTCGTTCTGATAAATAAGCCCAAGCCTTCGCAACCTTACCTAGGGCAATTGCTGCACGAGTACTTGCTCCAAACCGAATCGATTCCGTATTTCTTGTACGACGAACAATTTGCATGATGTAGGATAATACGTCATCACTTAATGTAACAGCTTCAATCTCCTTACGAATGGCGAGAAATGTATCCATATCCATAATAGATTGAACCTCATCGATAAAGGTTTTATTTTCAAGTACATTTAATAAAACATTCGTTTCTTCTTCTAAAGAAGGAAATTGAATAAATAGTTTTAATAGAAAACGATCCTGCTGAGCTTCTGGAAGTGGATAAGTTCCTTCAAATTCAATTGGATTTTGCGTAGCCACTACAAAGAAGACCTCCGGCAATGGATATGTCTCTCCCTGAATGGTAACCTGCTTTTCCTCCATTGCTTCTAACAGTGCTGCCTGTGTCTTAGCCGGGGTACGATTAATTTCATCCGCTAATAACACATTAGCAAAGATTGGCCCCTTTAACGTTTGAAATGTACTATCCTTCATATTGTAGATCGTACTACCTGTAATATCGCTTGGTAGTAAATCTGGTGTAAATTGAATTCGATTAAATTCTCCGCCCAAAAGGTTTGCAAGTGTTTTTACCATTTGTGTTTTACCTGTTCCTGGTACCCCCTCGAGAAGTACATGACCTCCTGATAATATGGCAGATAATAGTAGGCGTAGATTCGTAGATTGTCCTAAAATACGTTTTTCATAGTTTTCTATTAAGGTTGTTAATTCATTTCTCATTCTGCCTCCACCTCTTTCCGTAAACGATCCATTCGTTTTGACCATAATAAGTATTCTTGCTTTGTTATAGTCTTTCTATGAAGAACTGCCTCTATCTCACTAAAAAAGGAGGTCCATTCATCATCTTTTACCAAAGGTAGCTTGACAGCTAATACTTCCTCTAAGTCCTTCCATTCCTTTTGGTAGGAAATTCCCCATTTTTCTCGAAGTAATAAGCGTAAATAATCCGCTTGGCTATTCAAGGATTCCATATATGCCTTTCCTCTTTTATACCAGGCAGCTAGTGCTGTAATATGTTCATCACTAAAGCGAACATATTCCTCCCTCGGTGTCCGAATTGGCCCAAATCGTTTCCCTTTATAAAGAAGCCACAATAGTGTAAAGAAAATAAGCTGGAAAGCTGCTACAAGTAGCCATATTGGATAAATGTCGTGCATTGCTTGAGATTTTAATGATCGATGGGTGTATTCATCAAAACGAATCTCATCCCACTTCTCTTCACCTAATAGGTTTAATACAACATCAAGATTATTCGCTTCTAAAATATAGTGGTTTGTCAGCCAGTCCGGTGAATTTACTGCTATTAATTTTCCATTACCATATGAACGTTTTATTGCGATGACTCCTAGATCATCCTGTAATAGTATTTCATCGTTACTTTCCGGTAATATCCGTGTTTGTGTGTTCATGGTAGCTTCATATTCTGAACCAGAAGCATCTTCCATTATCACCGTTTCTCCCTCAACCATTCCATAGGTTGTACTTATTCCAAACATACCCTCCAAATTATTCTTAAAAAGAAGAATGGTATTTCCCGCTTCCATAAATGAAACATACTCATTCATGACAGCTTGTTCTGAAATTAAGGTTGGCTCCACCATGAGGAGAAGCTGGTTTTCTTCCTCCACTAGTTGACTTGGTGATTCTTCCCACCGTTCAACTGAATCGATTTTTTCATTTAAATAGGTATAAAAACCTTTTACCCCAGTTGGAGATGGTGATGTCGATAAATAGGGCGGATATTCCTCCAATTTATTAGAACCGAAAACAAGACTAATGGCGATAAAAATAATTAAGAGTACAAAGAGCCAGCCCCATGTCTTAGTTATTGATTTTTGCAATATTGAGTGCCTCCCTTAGCCTTCTTCTTGTTTCTGTTCCGATGTTAAAACCCAACGCAACACGGACGATTTATAGGATTGATAGGATGCGCTATCTACTGGCTGCTCTCCATATACAACGTCATCAAAAATCCGGGCCAGCTTATAAAAGCTTTCAGCTCGCCCCTTCTCTAACTGTTTGATTTCCTCAAAATATTCCCAGTTTGTCTTTGAAATTCTTGCTTCAACATAGCCTCTTTCATGAAAATTTAGTAATAATGCTAAGAATAAATGTCTAGTTGCTACTTGAAGGTTGCCATTTGCCTCTTGTTTTTCCGCTTCCGATAAATGTTCTACATAGGACCAGTCCTTCTCCTGCTTACTATAGAGCTGACGATCCCGATAATGGAGTTTTCTCCGGTAATGCCTAAGTAAGAAGAAAATCGCAAGGAGAACTAACATGATTACAAGTATCGCTATAACAATTACTAAACCCGTAGCAAACCCATTAGACGCTGATATGGATCCAAATATTCTGTATAGTAGTTCGTTGAACCATTCCACTACTGAATCCCACAATCGTTCTAGGAACCCGCGATTATCCTCATAATACTTCAAGTATTCTTCGGTATTTACTATTTCTTCTATTTTCTCTCTTGCTTGATCCAAATCAGTCATTTTTTATCACCTTAAGGTTAGGGATTATTGTATAGTAGTTTCATAGTTATCAATCATGTCCATTAAGTCATCCCCGTCGTTTCGTAGCTTTAAGTCAAAGTAGATTAACCCATAGCCTACAGAGAAGAATATCATGGTAATGATTGAAATGATATCAAGAAGTATACTGTACAGCACACTATAGCCTAAAAGCAGTGTCAAGATTACTTCAAATACGGAACTTATTATCATCGCAATAAGAGCAATTACAACAAGTAATCCAAAGGTTCTCCAAAAGTTCTTTCTCGTTAATTGCCAGCTTCTACCTAATCCAGGGGCGCACGGTTCCAATACGACAGCAGGTAGATAAAGGCCCCATCTAGTTAGTAGAAAAGCACCAACTACTGCTGCAGCTAGAAATAACACTACCCCCATAAATATCCCGATAATCGGATCAATGATAAAACCTACTGTTGCGACCATTACAATAATGAAAGTAGGGACGAAAATCAGTCCAAACCCGATAACACCGAATAAGAGTGAGCTACCAACAATAGGCCAAAATCTGGTAACTGATTCTTTAAGAAGCGATCCGGCAGTAAATTCTTCTTGTCTTCTTTGTGCATCTATCGCGAGTATGACAGCGGCAGTCGCTAACGGGTATAATACTAGTCCTCCAAGACCAATAATAATCGTACGTAAATCGTCAAATACAGTAGTGGTACCATATAATGCCTCATCTACCGTATTAACTAGCTGGTCTAAAAAGGTGGAGCCACTTGCCATATCACGAAAGAAGCTCGTTCCTGATACTAATGAAAGTAGTGCATCTAAAAGAATCAGTGGACCTACCATAATGAGGAAGACCAGAAAAAAAGTCGAAAAGTTATTTTTACTTATTCTAAACGTTTGGTCTAGTACTGTACCAAAGCTCTTCGGTCGTGAAAAATGTTCCTCCATACGCGCCCTCCTATATTTGAATTGCGAAAATATTTACATATACTTCTTATTTTACCATTATACGTTATTTTTTCGAGTGTTTAATTTTAGTTAAGTTGTTGTTAATTACAGTGATAAGCTGAATTTGCCGAAGGCTAGCGCGTGACAATACGGTTACTGCTTTTCAAGGTGAAAGGAATAGGGGAGGTCGCACTATAGTTCCGAGAAGGTTTTGATTATTGATTACCTGCCAATGAAGAAAAAGTAATCTAGGAGAGGGCAGATTATTTGGGTACTAGACACAACTGTTGTGGTATACAAACTTGATAAAGTCAAGTACTTTTTCATCGCTGAACAAAGAATGTCTCATAGGGGGAAATCATGCCCATATGAGACATCTTTTTATTACCGTTTAATTGGAATATGGATGGTTAGCCTTGGTCGTTCATTAATGGGATGATAATCTGAGGGGTAGATTTCGACATGCTCCATATTAATTTCATCATTTGCACGATATCCATTTGATTCAATCCAACCATATATGTTCGTGTATGATTCATTCACCTCTTCTTCTGCTGTATGCTCATAGGACGCATAAGTTAAGGCAGGAACCGTTATTTGCTCCATCCCTTCCGGTAGCTGCCCATTTGAATCTGGCACTTTACAACATAAGTAATAGGTAAAGCCCTCTGAAGTGACATCATATGAAAGTCCTATTATTTCCGATTTATCCGCATCTTGAGGAAGCTCTCCTAATCGTTCACGGAATTCCTGCATAAAGGTTCTAATCTCTCCCGCTTGAGCTTGTTTAAAAGTCCCCTTCCAACACACACCAACCGCCGTAAAAGCTTCTAACTCTGTAACAAAAATCCCCATCCAATCCCTCCATATCCTGTATTTCCCTTTATCATAAAGTTATATTAAGAAAATTTCAACTATAAGCGTAAATCAGACCCAATATACGGTTAATCTGTATCGCTTCTACTTTATAGCCGTTTTGTTTTAGCCATTCTACCAGTAGTGATTGATTCGCATAATATTCATCTTCAATTGAATCCACCGCAATTTGATTGCCAGCCTTTCGGAATTGATTTAAAACATTTTTTCGATGTATTTCATCTTGAAACATCAAATCAACAATACCGATTTGGCCATTAGGTTTTAGCACTCGTTTCATTTCTTTAAGGGCTAACAGCTTTTCTTCATCTGGAAGATGGTGTAAAGCATAGCTAGAAACGATAGCATCCACCGACTGATCCAATAATGGTAAAGCGAGAAAGTGTCCGTTACGAGTCTCAATCGTTGGATGTTTTTCCTTACATTTCTTCAGCATTTTCTCTGACTGATCTACCCCTATCACCTTGTGGTTAGGAAGAAATTTTGCTCCTAAATTCCCTGTACCAATTCCGATATCAGCCACCACACTACAAGAACCTAGCTTCACTTTCTCGACTACAGCTTGAAGTCCTTCATCATAGCCCTCATGTACATTAAATACATGTCCTTCCCTCTTAATATGGTTATCATAATCTTTAGCTTGCTCGTTAAAATCCCATCGGTCTTGCCATTTACCTCGGATTTCCTTCATATTCTTTAAATGAGCTGCTAGCTGATGAATCGCTTCAATCGAATCATTCTTCCAATTTTGCTCCAGCATTTCATCAATCGTCTCTATCATATCCCTCATCTCTAACCACTGTTCAAAAAGAGCCGATCGTTGAATGTCAAGATATTGTCTAATACTTAGATTAGGATCCTCTAATATCGTTTTGATATCTTGCACAGCCACTCCTATCTCTCGTAATGCTAGAATCGTACTTAATCTATAAAGGTCACTTTCCGAAAAGTAACGATACTGATTTCCCTCATCCTTTCTTGGTGTAATTAACCCCTTTGTTTCATAGAAGCGAATCGCCTTTGGTGTCGTATTTAAATACATTGCGGCTTCCTTTATTTGCATCATAAAACCCCCTTCTTTATTCCACTATAAACGTTACCCTAAGGGGAAGGTAAAGAACTTTTTTAAAATAATGCAAAACCTCTGTTATAATGTTAGCGAACCCGAAAGTGAGGTAATACGATGAACGAGCATGTAAAAGAAATAGCGAATAAACTTCAGCAAGAATATGGCTTGGAGCAGTATGTTTTAAAACGTGAGCATATCTTCTCGGAAACAACACAGGATAATCAGACGAATTACATACTCTCTTTAGAGTGGTTTCCAGTTCATCAATCTGAAGAAAATGAAGAATATAATCCAGAGGGAACTGCAGTATTAGAGGTCAACCTTCATACGAACGAACTTAAACAGCTAATTTTCGTAAACGATGTATCCTATGCGACAGAAGGTATTTTCCCTGCTCCGGAATTAGAGTCGGTCATTGAATGGGTGGAGGAAGAGACCGGGATGATGTTCGGCAGACAATTTAAGCTTGATTATGAAGACGGGACGGCATTTAGCTTCCAAGCTACAGTAGACAACATTGCCGTAGCACCTTCTGGTAATATCGATATTACCTTCAATGAAAACAATCAGCTAACACAGTTTTCAATAGATGGCGTTTTTCCTTCCGAAAAAGATATCGATTGGGAGCCATTCTCCTTAATGAAAGAGGATTTAATGGACTACATCAAGCAACAGCTCAAATTGATAGAAACACCTATTGAGGAAGAAGAAAAGTGGCTAAAGGTTTGGACAATGGATACAATTTTTATTCGCAATGATAAAACCAACATCATTATACCTGCATCCCTTTATCAATTAGATACTTATAAGGAGTTAAACGTACTATTGGAATGGGATAGCACTAGCCAGAGAGATTTCACACCAAAAGATATCGATTTCTCTACAGAAGTCTCTTACGAAGATGCAATGGCGAAAATAAGGGTGAACCCATTAACAGAAGATGAAATACAATCCACAATTGAGGAAACGAAAGACTTTTTGAGCAATCTTTATCCGGACGATTCTGGTAAGTGGACACTGACTGGCATGTACCCAGAAGGTAACTATATCATTGCAGAATTAAAGCTGGCAGCAAGCACACCATTAGATAGAAAATTAAAAGTAATTATCTCAAGAGATAGCTTACAAACAGCTAATTACTGGGATAGCAAGCTTTTATTTGAAGTGTTCGAATCCTATGCAAAAGCTGAAGAGGCTACCATTCCACTTGATGAAGCATTCGGCAAAATAATCGAACACGTGGAATTAACTCCTGTTTATGTAAAAGATCCTAATTCGGATTCATATCACCTATGTGGAAGACTTGATTGTGAAGTCGTTGTCATTGGCACTACTGGAGAAATAGTACCGATTAGCCAGTTTTAAGGGATTTAATCTCTTAGCGGATTTGTGGGCCTTCTTAATGTAGGAGGCCTTTTATTTTTTTATTTGACTGGGAGTAGGAGTGGGGGAATCGGCTACTTTTATTTGCTGATGACCTACCGAATGGGAAGGGGCAACGTTTCTCTGTTATCTTAGTGGGCTTCTTCTTTTTATAAAGGGTGTAGACCATGGTTCTCTGTTACCTTCTTTGGCTACTTCTACTCATAAAGGGCACTGACGACGATCCTCTATTACCTTCTTCAGCTCTCCCCCCTCATAAAGGGCACTGATGACGTTTCTCTGTTACCTTCTTTGGCTACTTCTACCCAAAAAGAGCACTGATGACGGTTCTCTGTTACCTTCTTTGGCTACTCCTACTCGAAAAGGGCACGGACGACGATCCTCTATTACCTTCTTCAGCTCTCCCCACCCATAAAGGGCACTGATGACGTTTCTCTGTTACCTTCTTTGGCTACTCCTACTCGAAAAGGGCACGGACGACGATCCTCTATTACCTTCTTCAGCTCTTCCCCCTCATAAAGGGCACTGATGACGTTTCTCTGTTACCTTCTCCAGCTTCTCATCCTCAAAAAGGGCACGAACGACGATCCTCTGTTACCTTCTTCAGCTTCTTCTCCTCAAAAAGGGCACTGATGACGTTTCTCTGTCACCTTCTTTCACGGCTCCCCCCCAAATAGGAAACAAAACATACAGCTTCCAAAGGGAAGAAGGGCGTCCCCCGCCGAATCCAAGCTCAACACACCTTCCATAATTTACATCATTTAGGAATATCATCTTGGAATAAAAGCATGTAATCGTTTCAAACTAATGTTAGGTAAGGGCCACTCACCCGATGGTTAGATAATGTATTGACATATATTCGAATTAATGATTAAATTAACTTATAATTTCAAAGGGGAGTAGCTTTAACAGTTATGTCGTCATTTCAGAGTATCTTGAATACTCTCGGCATTTCTGGCAACTCGGTGTTGTTAGCAAGACCTTTGCCGATTTGGTAAAGGTCTATTCTTTTTTAGAGGCCTTTACCATTTCAGGTGGTATTGAGCCTCTATTTTTTATGTTGGAAGGGAGAAAACTAACATGGAGTCAATTTGGTTAGAGTATGCCTGGACCCTGTTAATCTTGATTGGGTTAGAAGGGATCTTGTCTGCTGACAACGCACTCGTATTAGCTGTTATCGCAAAACATTTACCAGAAGATCAGAAAAAGAAAGCTATTAACTACGGTATTTTAATGGCATTCATATTCCGATTTGCTGCATTATTTGCTATATCCTTTATAGCTAATGTATGGCAAGTGCAAGCAATCGGTGCCGCTTATTTGATTTATTTAGGTTTAAAACATGTGATTCAAGATCATTTCGTTAAACCTAAAGGGGATAAGAAGGATCTGGAGAAGGAATCGGTTGGAAAAGGTTTTTGGCCGACTGTAGGTAAAATCGGTTTAGCTGACTTAGCATTTGCTATCGACTCGATTCTTGCTGCTGTTGCGTTAGCGATTGTTTTACCAGAAACAGGCCTAGGTCATTTCGGTGGAATGGATACTGGTCAATTCCTTATTGTCGTAGTGGCAGGTATTGCCGGATTAGTATTGATTAAGTTCGCAGCTGGTTGGTTTGTCCAACTATTGGATAAACGACCAGGTCTAGAAACGGTCGCATATCTAATTGTAGCTTGGGTTGGGGTGAAACTTGCTGTCATTACATTAAGTCATGATAAAGTACACATCCTACCACACGATTTCCCACATAGCACAGCATGGACTCTTGTGTTTTGGGGAGTACTATTAGCAGTAGCTGTAATTGGATGGTTTGTATCCGGTAAAAAAGGTAATAAGGATAAAGAAGTATCTACTGAAGCTTAATTATTATCATTTCTCGAAGTTAAAAGCGTGGATAACACCCACACAATACCATTAAATTTAAAAAACTCGTACCACTTCATTCATGGTACGAGTTTTTGTATGGAACGTAACAAGCCTTCACCTTTACAGATCATCAAACCCATTTAAATCACTTGTTTTCGTGTACTGTCTTGATTTCTGCTCAAAGAAATCGGTTTTTGTCCCATCAATATTATCTACATATGCACGAATCCACTTCATTGGGTTTTCCACATTATCTGGATATATTTCGCTTAACCCAAGTAGTCGTAGCATCTTATTGGCACGGTATTGGATATAGCCTTGCATTTGATTCAAGTCCATGCCATCCACATCGGAAAGGACATAGTTCGACCATTCCATTTCCATATCCACTGCGACTTTAAATTCTTGATATACCCAATCAATGAAGTCTTTATTATTATGCTCTGGGTACTCCGCTAGTGTTGCCCGGAAAAGCTCCGAGATAAATTTGCCATGTTCTAGCTCGTCTCGATTTATATAGCTAATCATCGTCGACGTTCCTACCATCTTATTCTCCCTTGCAAGATGATAGAAAAAGGCAAAGCCTGAGTAGAAGAATAACCCCTCTAAGAGCGATGTGTACACTAATGTCTTCAATATATTTTCCACAGTTGGATTCTCTACAAATTCATTATAGCCTGTAATTAACCGTTCATTTCGTTTTAATAAAATTGGATTCTTTCTTCCTAATTCGAATGCTTCATTCTGTTCTTTCAGTGTCACAACCGAAGAAAGCACATAAGAATAGCTTTCATTATGAACCGCTTCTTGCTGTGAAATCACAGCTAAAATGGACTGTACAGATGGATCTGTTGCATATAAGGATAATAACAACGCTGTCCTTGTTTGCGGGGCATCCAAGGTAGATAACAGACCAATTACTTTTAAGTAAGCATCTTGTTCTGCTTCTGTTAACATCGGAAATTGCTTTACATCAGAAAACATATTAATTTCATCTGCTTGCCAGTAATTCCCTACTAACCGCTTGTACATTTTATACCAATGTGGATACTTAATATCATTCCAATTGAGGATGCCACTGGATTTGCCACCGAATACTTTGGTCGCCTTATTCGGATTACGCGGCTCCATTGTTTTTGCTTTCTCAAGCAATACGTCTGACATACTGTAAAACTCCTTCCAGCCAACGGTCAATTTTGATTTCCTGTGAACCTCTAGGTGATTGCTCTATTTTTAACCCTTGCCACTTGCTTTCGTAAAATCGTGTTAGTCTATCAACAGCTTGGCAGAAGAACGGAAACTGTGTATCGCCTGTTCCAAACACCGCCATATTATCCGGTTTATAGCCTATTTCTAACACAAAGTCTTTTACCTCATCTGGCGTACTCCCATTATCCCAAGTGAAGGTCCCCATAAACATGACATCATAGTGACTTGGGTTGATCGGTGGATCAATGCCAATCCGATGCATTTCCACCGATGCTCCCTTAGCTATAAGCTTCTTCTGAATCAATTCTGCTGTTTCTTCTGTGTTACCACTATAGGATAAGTATGCTATTAACATTCTCAACTTGAACACCACTCACATTCTTCCACATCATTGGATGTCGATCTAACATAATAGGTCGTCTTTAATCCTTCTCTCCATGCTTGAAGATGTAAATCAAGTAGTATACTAGCACGGATAGTATTTGGAACATATAGATTAAAGGAGATACTTTGATCTATATGCTTCTGACGTGCAGCATTTTGCTTAACAGACCAACGTTGGTCAACGATATAAGCGGAACGACGGTACACATCATATGTGCGATGATCTAATTCCGGTGCCGTCATCGGTATTTTAAAGTCCTTTTTCTCCTCATAATAAAATGGCTTAAAAATTGGGTCGATGCTTGCTGTAGACCCAGCAATTAATGCGGTCGTAGAGTTCGGTGCGACTGCCATGAGATAACCATTACGAATACCATTTTTCATGACAGAAGATTTTAATTCCTGCCATTCTTCGCTCACATAGCCTTTTTCATCAAAATAAGCTCCTGTACTCCATTTACTACCAGCATATGCAGGATAACTTCCTTTTTCCTCACTTAATTCCATACTGCTTCTAATCGTTAAGAAAGCAATTTGTTCATAAAGTTCATCAGCTAGCTGTACTGCTTCCTCGGATTCCCAGGCAATATGCTTTTTCGCTAATAGGTGATGCCAACCAAAGGTCCCTAGACCTATAGCACGATACTTCTGATTTGTTGCTTGTGTCTGTAGAAGCGGCAATGTATTAATGTCAATTACGTTATCAAGCATCCGTACTTGAATTTTAATAAGTCGCTCTAGTACTTGATCCGGGACGGCCTTCCCTAAGTTGATTGAACTTAAATTACATACAACAAAATCACCTGGTCGATAACGCTTGATTAAATAGCCATTCTCATCGGTAAATTCTTCTAGAAATTCTGTTGGTGATTGGTTTTGCGTAATTTCCGTACATAGATTAGAACAATAAATGATACCATTATGATTATTGCTGTTTTGACGATTTACTTCATCACGGTAAAACATAAATGGTGTGCCTGATTCTAGCTGAACCATCATAATTCGCTTCATAATCGAGATTGCAGGTACTTTCTTTTTGGTAAGCTGATCATTTTGAACACATTCTTCATATTTTGTTCGCCATGTACCATTACCTTTTTCCTCGTCATAGAAATCTTCTAAGGAATATCCCATTACCTCCCGAACCTCGTGTGGATCAAATAAATACCAGTCCCCACGTGCTTCTACCTGCTCCATGAATAAATCAGGTAAACAAACACCAGTGAAAATATCATGTGCCCGCATGCGGTCGTCCCCGTTGTTTAATTTCAGATCTAAGAACGCCTCAATATCCATATGCCAAACATCTAGGTAGACAGCGATAGCTCCTTTTCGCGTACCAAGCTGATCCACACTCACTGCGGTATTATTTAATTGCTTTATCCATGGGACAACACCACTAGACATTCCTTTAAACCCTTTAATCGAGCTTCCTCTAGCACGGATTTTCCCCATATATACACCGATTCCGCCACCATTTTTGGAAAGCTTGGCAATATCGGTATTACTGTCGTAAATCGATTGCAGACTATCATCAACCGTATCAATAAAACAGCTTGATAATTGCCCGTGTGTTTTACCAGCATTCGCAAGAGTTGGCGTAGCAACCGTCATATATAAATTACTTAATGCCCAATATGCTTCCAGTACAAGATCCAAGCGTTTGCTTTTATCTTCATCCTGCATCAAATGCATCGCGATTACCATCCAACGCTCTTGTGGTAATTCATATGTATTCTTATCATGATCTGTTGCTAAGTAACGATTTGCAAGTGTATATAAACCTAAATACGTAAATTGTAAGTCTTTTTCGTAATCTATATTCCCGGCTAATGTAATAATTTCATCTTTCGTATACTTTTCCAGTAAGCTCGGTGTATAGATTCCTTCTTGTATCAGCATTTCTAGGAGTTGATAAAAATCTCCATATTTTAAGGAAGGACTATATTGACGGTTTTTAGCTGCATTGTAGTATAACTTTTGTAAGTATAGTCTACTAGCTACAAAAGTCCAATCCGGATTGGCTTCATCAATATTTTCTAACGCTCTTCTGATGAGTACATCCATCGCTTTATCAGCCGAATAGTCATCAGGAACGGTTACATCGAATTCAGATATGTTGATTTTTAAACGTTTTGTAGCAAAGTCTACCACTTGCTCTAGATTCACTTTACTACTTGGTTCTACTGTTATCATAATAATCCTCCCTCAATAAAGTTAATTTTTCTTCCAAATACTCGCGTATTCTCAATATTTTATAAACACTAGTTAGTTGACACACCTTATAGATAGTTAAAA